>DATAJN010000129.1:0-2101 GCA_036262105.1 Ilumatobacteraceae bacterium | reverse complement strand
ACCGTCGAGCAGGCGATCCAGTGCGTGTTCGAATCGCTCGTCTGCTGTCCCGGGATACAGCGATGCTGCCAGTTCGACCGAGTGGGGGAAGATCGTTGCGTCGAGTTCGGCGTAGTGCGCCCGCCATTCGTCGTAGATCCTCGTCCGCCCGTCCATGGTCTCCGACGCCATGGTCGAGTCGATCGCGGCTGATCCGATCGTGAGCTCGATCAGTGCGTGGTAGGCGAAGGCGGCCGCCTCAGCACCGAAGCCGGCGTCGCGGAGGCGGGCAAGGATTGTCTCGGTGATCTGCAACTCGTTGTCGTGTCGCGGTGGCGCGCCGCGCACCAGCGTTGCCAGCGCCGGCTGGGCGAGATTGGCAGCTCGAATGCGGACGCACAACTCGCGGACGCAGTCGCGCCACGAGGCCACCGGAAGATCGTCGACGACGCCGGCCAGGCAGCGGTCACCCATGGCGCGGAGCAGTTCGTCCCTGCTGCGAAAATGACGGTAGATCGCTGTCGGGTCGGCATCGAGCGCCTCGCCGAGCTTGCGAACCGAGAACTGCTCGTAGCCGTGCCTGTCGATCACGTCGATCGCGGCCGACACGATCAGGTCGCGTGTGAGCCGTGCCATCAGTCGTACAGACGCGCCGTCGACAAACGCTCGAGGCACACTTCGGCGCTCCAGGGCAGCATCAGTGAGCCGAGCCGGGCGTCGCGGTACATCCGCTCCAGTGGCAGATGCTTGAGCATCGCCTGCCCGCCGCACACGCGGATCGCGGTGGAGGCAACTTCGGCGGCATGTTCCATCACGGTGTAGGCAGCCGACCAGCCGAGTACCAGGTCGCTCTCGCCGGGGTCGAGGGTTGCTTCGTCGATTGCCCGGTAGAGCAGCGCGCGGGCCTGCTGGTGTCGCAATTGCATCTGGGCCCAACCGACTTGCTTCATCGGATGATCGCGCCTGGCCCCCGCCGCTTGCCCCGGGAGCTCGCCACGCAAGTACGCCCGCGTTGCGTCGAGCACCCCACCGGTGAGGCCGAGATAGCTCGGGCACAACGACAAGAACAGCCACGGATAGCGGTCGGCTGCCTGGTTGTAGACGCCTGCCGGAAGCCACTCGTTCTCCGACGGCACGAACGCGTCGTCCATCAGGAGGGTTCGCGAAACCGTGCCGCGCATGCCCAATGGATCCCAGTCGTCGACGCACGACACACCGGTTGCATCGGCAGGCACGCCCAGGAATCGGATCGAGTCCTCACCGGGCACCTGGCAGATGACGTTGTAGAAGTTCGCCGCGCCCGACAGTGACGCAAAGATCTTGCGTCCGGAGACCCGCCACCCGTTCTCGACGGGTCGAGCCCGTGTCGCCACGCCGGCCGTGGCGCCCGCCGCCAACCCTTCGGAGAACGGCTGGCTGTGAATGCGTCCATCCTCGACAACTCCACGGAACATCTCCGTGCGAATCCGCTCGTGCGCTACTCGTTCTTCGTCCGACATCGTCAGCGCGTCGGCCACCTCGCCGCACCACAGCATCGTCGCGTTGTGCATGTTGAACGTCAGCGCAGTCGCTCCGCAGTAACGGCCGATCTCCTCGCTGACCCTGACGTAGTCGGCGTACGTTGCGCCGATCCCTCCGTACTTCTCGGGGACACACAGTGCCAGGAGTCCGAGGCGACGAAAGTCGGCGAAGTTCTCGAACGGGAAGCTGGCCTCTCGGTCGTAGCGCACGGCTCGTTCGGTGAGCACCGGCCCGAGGGCGCGAACTCGAAGGACCAATTCGTTGCGATCGACCGTCATCATGCCCATTGTGAGAGCAAGCTCCGCCAAATGTCAACAGCGTTGACAAGTGCCCGTGAGCAGGGAAGACTGTTCGGGTGTCTCCCGCAATCGACGTCAACGGCGAACACTTCGCCTGGCGCGAGTCGGGCGACGGCCCCGTACTGGTCCTCCTGCACGGACTCGGTGGAAGTCGTCTGTCCTGGGAGCCTCAGTTGGAAGGTTTGGCCGACACGCACCGAGTGGTCGCGTGGGACATGCCCGGGTACGGGGCGTCACGACCACTCGATGCGGAGGTCACGTTCACCGCACTCGCCGACTCCGTGATCGACTTCCTCGACACG
>DATAJN010000128.1:0-2513 GCA_036262105.1 Ilumatobacteraceae bacterium | reverse complement strand
CAGAACACGCTCGAGGCGGCACGCATGCAGGGAGCGTTTCCCGCCTGATGGCGCCCTTCTGATGTCCGGGGTGCAGTCCGTCGAGCGAGCCTTCGCCGTGTTGCGCTGCCTGTCGGGCGGACCAGCAGGAGTCACCGACGTCGCCGATCGGGTCAACCTCCCGAAGAGCACCGTTTCGAGACTGCTGTCGACGCTCGAGGACCTCGGCATGGTCGAGCAGATCGAACCGGGCGGCAGCTATCGGGTCGGGGCCGGGCTGACCGAGATCGCCGCCGCCGTCCTGCCCGGCCGCAGCCTGATCGATGCGGTGCGGCCACACCTGTACGACCTCGCCAAGGCCACCGGTGAGGCGGCGGGACTGTCGATCGCCGACGGTTTCGACATGCTGTACCTCGACCAGGTCGACTCCGACAAGCAGGTGCAGAGCCGCGACTGGACGGGCGAACGAATACCCGCCCACACCGTGTCGTCCGGCCAGGTCCTGCTCGCTTTCGGCGCGATCGACGCCGACAAGTACCTCGCCCAACCGCTCGAACGACTGGCCAGCCACACGCTCACAGAGGCAACTGCGGTACGCACGAGGTTCACCGAGATCGTCGCCAAGGGTTATGCGTGGGCGTTCGAGGAGTTCCTCGACGGGTTGAACTCCGTGGCCGCGCCGATCCGCAACAGAAAGGGCCGCGTCGTCGGGGCGATCCACGCCCATGGCCCCGCGTACCGGTTCCCCGGCCGCACCGACGCCGACGAGGTCGGCCGTCTCGTTGCCGCGACCGCCGAGCGCGTGCAGCTGTGAGCGTGTACGACTACGTGATCGTCGGAGGCGGCTCGGCGGGCTCGGCGCTGGCCAACCGTTTGAGTGCCGATCCATCGACAAGCGTGCTCGTGCTCGAGGCGGGGCGTCCCGACTACAAGTGGGACGTCTTCATTCATATGCCTGCGGCGCTGACGTTTCCGATCGGTTCCAAGTTCTACGACTGGAAGTACGAGAGCGAACCCGAGCCGTTCATGAACGGGCGCAAGATCTACCACGCCCGCGGCAAGGTGCTCGGCGGCTCGAGCAGCATCAACGGGATGATCTTCCAGCGCGGCAACCCGCTCGACTTCGAGCGCTGGGCCGCGGACCCGGGCATGGAGACATGGGACTACGCCCATTGCCTTCCGTACTTCAAGAAGATGGAGAACTGCCTGGCTGCTGATGGCACGGATCCGTTCCATGGTCACAACGGTCCGCTTGCACTGGAACGTGGACCGGCGACGAACCCGCTGTTCGGCGCCTTCTTCGAGGCAGCGCAGCAGGCCTGCTACCCGATCACCACCGACGTCAACGGGTTCCAGCAGGAGGGCTTCGCCAAGTTCGATCGCAACGTGCACCGCGGTCGACGGCTGAGTGCAGCGCGTGCCTACCTCCACCCTGTCATGCATCGCCCCAACCTCACGGTGACGACTCGGGCGTTGGTGCACCGTGTGGTGTTCGACGGCACTCGGGCGACCGGCGCGGAGTTCAGCACGCGGCGGGGTGGAACCCAGAGTGTCACCGCCGGCGAGGTGATCCTTTGCGGTGGTGCCTTCAACTCGCCCCAGTTGCTGCAGTTGAGTGGAGTCGGCGACGCGACACATCTGACCGGACTCGGCATTTCCGTCGTTCACGACCTACCCGCCGTCGGTCAACACCTGCAGGATCATCTCGAGGTCTACGTTCAGTACGCGTGCAAGCAACCGGTCTCGTTGCAGCCCCAACTGAAGCTGTGGCGCCGGCCGATCATCGGCGCCGAGTGGTTGTTCTTGCGCAAAGGTCCCGGCGCTTCGAACCACTTCGAGGGCGGCGGGTTCGTCCGTAGCAACGACGACGTCGCCTACCCGAACCTGATGTTCCACTTCCTTCCGATCGCCGTGCGCTACGACGGTTCCTCGCCGACCGGCGGCCACGGGTATCAAGTGCACGTCGGGCCGATGTACTCCAACTCACGCGGCTCGGTACAGATCACATCCACCGATCCGAGGGTCAAGGCGGCGCTGCGCTTCAACTACATCTCCACACCGGAGGATCGCCGCGAATGGGTCGAAGCCATTCGCATCGCCCGGCGCATCTTGAACCAACCAGCAATGGAGCCGTTCAACGCCGGCGAGATCTCACCGGGGCCGACCGTCGACACCGACGAACAGATCCTCGACTGGGTGCGCACCGACGGGGAGACCGCCCTGCACCCGTCGTGCACGTGCCGCATGGGCCGGGCCGACGACGACAGCGTGGTCGATCCGCTCACCATGCGGGTGCACGGCATGCAGGGCTTGCGGGTGGTCGACGCATCGGCGATGCGTTACGTCACCAACGGCAACATCTACGCGCCAGTGATGATGATGGCCGAGAAAGCTGCCGACCTGATCCTCGGCAACACACCGTTGACGCCAGAGCCGGTGGACTACTTCCGGCACGGGCTCTGAAGACCCAACTTTGATGGGTGAAGGGTCAGGAGGTCAGGCGAGCCAGCCGTTGACGACGTCGGGGTTGGCGG
>DATAJN010000127.1:0-3226 GCA_036262105.1 Ilumatobacteraceae bacterium | reverse complement strand
GCCAGACGAGCATCCAGTTCTCGAACGATCGGTCCACTTCGCTGGTGTTCACGGCATTTGGATGGAGCGACGAAGATCTGCTGCGCCTCGCCGAATCCGTCAACGTCGACTCCGCTGAGCCAGCGTTCAGCGATGCATCGCCGATCGCCGGATACGAACTGATCAGCACGGTCGAGCCGTGGCTCGTCATCGAGGGCTTGCCTGTGGAACAGGTCTACTACGCATCCACCGCCGATCCGTACAATAGCTTCGGGATCAACGTCTCTCCGCTCGAGCCGATCCGCGATGGAGACCCCAGCCTTGATCGACAGACCGCGCTCACGTTTCTGATCGATCACGCGACTGCGTTCGAGGTCGACGGGCACTCGGCTGTGGCCGGAGGGTGGATCGACCAGAGCGGCTACAGCCTCGCCGCATGGACTGCCGGTGACCACATGGTGACCGTCACGGGAAAGCTGCCGGTCGCACAACTGATCGCCATTGCCCGCACCGTGCACGAGGTCTCCTCTGCCGAGTGGGACGGTATGAGGTTCCAGGTCGTGCAAAATCAGAGCGAGGAGGACACCACCAGCCTGAACTCCACCGAGCCACAACCGGTGCCGGTCTCGTTCGGCAAGGACGGCGAGGGCGCGCTGTGGACGATTCAAGTGGCACTGGTCACCTCGGGCAACGCGAGGCAGATCAACTGGGCCTGGGGTTTGAACGGAAGCGACGACGTGACAACTCCCGACGACACAGCGCAGATCAACACGTTCGTCGGCAACGATCGCACCTACGTGCTCGCCGATCTACCGCGAGCCATCGCCGCTACTGCGGAACTGCACGTGAGTCGTGGTGAACTCGAACCCGTGGTGGTTGTGTTCAACGACATCGACCCAACCCTCGACCGCACGTTCGCCGCGTACGCGTTCAGCGAGACGGGTCCATACACCGCCCAGATCGTTGGCCCCGACGGCACGGTGCTCGCCAATTGGCCATCCTCGTGAAGACGCAACAGTTGCCGGAGATCATCGAGATCCTCGAAGACGACAGCAGCGCGTTCGGTGATCGCCAACGGGCCAGAACCGTTCACGACACAGATGGCCCACGATGGGTCGGCCCGGTCGCTGCCGCTGCACTCGTCGGCTTGATCGGTTACGGCGTGGCAACCTCGACCAGCGGCCCGGCGAAGCCCGCCCGCGTTACCGGCACGAGCACCAGCATTGCAGGCGCCGCCATTGCAAGCGCCACCACCGTCCCCACGACGTCCACCGTCCTGGCATCGCAGACACGTTCGTTCTACGCCGCCGATCCCCCACGTGAGTTCGCCGTGCAGCTCGCCGAGAGCCAGCAGTTCGGCCACGATTCAGGGTTGGCGAACTACCAGTTGTGGGCCACTCCCGGCGCCTCGGCGACGACCGGGTCGTGGTTCTCGGTCACGACCGACCAAGGGGCGTCACCAGTGTTCGCCGCCGATTCGCTGCGGATACAGGCAGGCGGGCTCTCGATGGCGATGTCGCACACGGCCGGCGGCCACGCCGTGGTGCAATTCACGACCGACCGCCATGTCGGGGTGACGATCGTCGCGTTCGGTTGGAGCGACGACAACCTTGTTCGGTTGGCTGAGTCACTCCGCACCGACTCGTTGACCCCAGCGTTCACCGACGAGTGGTTTGCCTCCGACCACCAGATGATCAGCGCTGTGCCACCACGGCTGGCAATCCGCGGCCTCCCGGTGGAACAGGTCGTGTATGGATCGTCCGGCGAGTTCGGCGGCCCCTTGGTCGTCACCGTCGCTCAACCGCTGCCGCGGGTCGCGGGAGGCGACACCGACAGCCGTGAAATCGCCCTACGGTTCCTGCTCGACCACATCACGCCGTTCTCGGTCGACGGCCACTCCGCGGTTGCGGGCACCGTGATCGACGAGGGCGGCTACAGCATCGCCAGCTGGGTTGCCGACGGCATCATCGTCACCGTGGGTGCAGCGATGCCGGTGTCGCAGCTGATCAGCATCGCCGGCACCGTTCATGAGATCTCGGCGGCGGAGTGGGAGGGCGTCAAGTTCCAAGCCGCCGGCAACAAGTCTTCGAGGTTTGCAGCCGAAGAGACCCCGGCGCTTCCCGTCTCGTTCGGCATCGATGCGAGCTCCGAGGCGTGGACGATCGAGGCCTCGACGACGATCATCGGTCGCCAGCGACAGATCAACTGGTCATGGGGTGCGCAGAGCGAGCAGACGACACCACTCGACTTCGCCGCGATCCACACCGTTGTCGACGACAAGCGCACCTACGTGCTGGCCGACCTACCTCGAACCGTCACGCCGGCGGGCCAACTCCAGGTGCTTCGTGACGGGCTCGACCCGGTGATCATCCCCTTCAACGACCTCGGCCCAACCCTGGACCGTACGTTCGCTGCCTACGCGTTCAGCGAGCCGGGTCAGTACACCGCACAGGTCGTTGCCGCTGATGGAACCGTCCTCGCCGCGTGGCCCGCGCCATGAAGACGGATCCCACGATCGAGATCATCGAGATCATCGACGACGACGCCGATTGGGCCACCAGTCGAAGCACCACCCCCCACGCCCGGCCCGACACCAGCCGGCGATGGATCGGTCCGGTCGCAGCAGCAACGCTCCTCGTAGCGATCGGGTACGGCGTCATCAGCTCGGCGATCACTTCCAACTCGGCGAAAGCGCCGCCCACATCGACATCCGTTCCACGAACCACGGTCGCCGCCACGTCGACCAGCGTGGCGCCGACGATCAACGTCATCAGCCCCCGGTTCTACGTCGCCGATCCGGTGCCCACGGGCTTCACGATGCACTTCGCGGAAACGCTCGACATGGGCGGCAACCCTGCGGACTTCACCGACAGCACGACTGCCCAGCTCTGGGCCACTGACGGAGCCACGGCCACGTCGGGATCGTGGTTCGTCGTGTCGCGCGGCATCCATCACTTCACCGGACGCAACGCGTACCGCACCGTTGTCGGCGTTACCACCCTTGTGGTCGAGCACGACCCAGCGTCGGGTCAGGCGCGCTTGTCGTTCAACAAGGACGGCAGCCAGCTGGAGATCACGGCGTTCGGATGGACCGACCGGCAGTTGCTGCGGCTTGCCGATTCGTTCTACATCAGCGACTCGAAGATCCAGTTCCACGACCCGTTTTTCGTCACCGATCACAAGCCACGGCTCGACGCAGACCCATCGATCGCTGTCTATGGACTACCGGTGTCCTGGGTGGGCTACA
>DATAJN010000126.1:0-3572 GCA_036262105.1 Ilumatobacteraceae bacterium | reverse complement strand
GGAACCCGATGTGCCCACCTGGTGGAGCGAACTGGCGATGACTCAGTGGGATACGGGCGAGCTCGACGGAATGCGGGCATCGATCGAAAAGGCCCTTGCGCTGCAACCAAATCACGTTCGCTCGTGGGTGCAGCTCACGGCGTATGCAAAGCGTGTCGGCGACACGGACCTGGAGAAGACCGCGCGAGGTCATGCGTGCGATCTCGGCGCCCCGGTCTGCGAGCCGACGGCGCCGTAACCACAGGGCCGGTTTCGCCACTCGGCGGTCCGCGGAACGCCAGAGGGCCGCCGATAGCATTGAATACCGTGCCTGTGGCCCCGATCGGCCTTCGGCGCCCCCCGGCGTAGGTACGACCAGCGAGTCAGACCCAGAGAGAGAAGTAGAGAGATGGCTAAGCGCGAATTTCCACTCGAGCGCACCCGCAACATCGGCATCATGGCCCACATCGACGCGGGCAAGACCACCACGACCGAGCGCATCCTCTACTACACCGGAAAGAGCTACAAGATCGGCGAGGTCCACGACGGGGCAGCGACCATGGACCACATGGCGCAGGAGCAGGAACGCGGCATCACCATCACGTCGGCGGCGACGACCTGCATCTGGAACAACCACCGCATCAACATCATCGACACCCCGGGCCACGTCGACTTCACCATCGAGGTCGAGCGGTCGTTGCGCGTGCTCGACGGCGCCGTCACCGTGTTCGACTCCGTAGCCGGGGTCGAGCCGCAGACCGAGACCGTCTGGCGCCAGGCCAACAAGTACAAAGTGCCGCGCATGTGCTTCGTCAACAAGATGGACCGCATCGGCGCCGATTTCTACCGCACGGTTGCGATGGTCAAAGACCGCCTGCAGGCCACTCCCGCTGTCATCCATCTGCCCGTGGGCGCCGGCGGTCCGGAGTCGAACCATCCCTTCATCGGTTTGATCGATCTGATCAAGATGAAGGCGCTCATCTGGCACGACGAAGAGCTCGGTGCCAAGTGGGACGAAGTCGAGATTCCGGCCGACATGGCCGAGCAGGCTGCGGAGTACCGCGAGTTGCTCCTCGAGACCATTGCCACCAGCGACGACCATCTCATGGAGAAGTACCTGGCCGGCGAAGATGTCACCGAGGCCGAGATCAAGACAGCGCTCCGCGCCGGCACGCTGGCGTTCGACTTCGTGCCGATCCTGTGCGGCTCGGCGTTCAAGAACAAAGGTGTTCAGCCGATGCTCGACGCCGTCATCGACTTCCTGCCGAGCCCGCTCGACATCCCGCCCACTCAGGGCACCAAGCCGAACCACGAGGAAGAGATCCTCTACCGCAAGCCGTCGATCGACGAGCCGTTCGCCGCGCTGGCGTTCAAGATCGTCGCCGATCCGTTCGGCAAGCTGACCTACTTCCGGGTGTACTCCGGTCAGATCAACAAAGGTGACGAGGTCTACAACTCCACCAAGGAGCGCCGCGAGCGCCTGGGCCGAATTCTGCTGATGCATGCCAACCAGCGCGAAGACCTCGACGTGGCGATGGCCGGCGA
This sequence comes from Ilumatobacteraceae bacterium, assembly GCA_036262105.1. Classification (GTDB taxonomy): domain Bacteria; phylum Actinomycetota; class Acidimicrobiia; order Acidimicrobiales; family Ilumatobacteraceae; genus JAENVT01. The sequence continues at coordinate 2,048 of DATAJN010000126.1, read as the reverse complement.
CATCGTTGCCGGTCTCGGATTCAAAGACACAACCACAGGCGACACACTGTGCGACCGCAGCAACGCCATCATCCTCGAGCGGATGATCTTCCCGGAGCCGGTCATCCACGTCGCCATCGAGCCGAAGACGAAAGACGACCAGGACAAGTTGGGCAAGGCCCTCAAGTCGCTCAGTGACGAGGACCCAACGTTTCGCGTGCGCACCGACGAAGAGACCGGTCAGACCGTCATCTCCGGAATGGGTGAGCTGCACCTCGAGATCCTTGTCGACCGCATGCAGCGCGAGTTCGGCGTTGTCGCCACTGTGGGCAAGCCGCAGGTGGCGTACCGCGAGACGATCACCAAGGTCGTCGAGTCGGTCGAGTACCGCCACATCAAGCAGTCGGGTGGGTCCGGCCAGTTCGCCGTCGTCAAGATCACCCTCGAACCCAACCCCGGCAAGGGCTACGAGTTCGTCGACAAGATCAGCGGCGGCAAGATCCCACGCGAGTACATCAACCCCACCAATCAGGGAATGCAGCAGGCCCTCGATTCCGGTGTGCTTGCCGGGTATCCGACAGTCGACGTCAAAGCGACTCTGGTCGACGGTCAGTACCACGATGTCGACTCCTCGGAGATGGCGTTCAAGATCGCCGGCCAGATGGCTTTCAAGAAGGCTGCCGAGATGGCTCGGCCGGTGTTGCTCGAGCCGATCATGGCAATCGAGGTGGTCACTCCTGAGGACTACATGGGCGACGTGATGGGCGATCTGTCCAGCCGACGTGGTCGCATCGAGGGCATGGAGGCCCGCGGCAACACCCAGGTGATCAAGGCCCAGGTGCCACTGTCGGAGATGTTCGGCTACTCCACCGATCTCCGGTCACGGACACAAGGTCGGGCGACCTACACCATGCAGTTCGCGCAATACATGGAAGTGCCACCAAGCATCGCCAGCGACATCGTCAAGCGCGTTCGTGGCGAATAGAGAAAGGTTGCGGGGATGAGGACACAACTAGGACTGACCGTGTTGCTCGTGCTCGGGCTCACCGCCTGTGGCAGCAGCGACGGCGTCGCCGCCACGGCGAAGCAGGGCGATGCCTTTTGCAAGCTCGCCCAGTCGGCAAAGGAAGACAACGACGCACTCGACAAGATCGACGTCACCGACTCGGCGAAGATCAAGCTCCAGCTCCCCGCGGCGATCGATTCGCTGAGCGCGGCCGTCGACAAGGCGCCGAAAGACATCGCCGACACCGCGAAGCAACTGCTCACCATGGAAGAGCTTGTCGAGAAGCTGTTGAAGGACAACAACTTCGACATGGTCAAGATGGCCAACAGCACTGAGGGCAAGAAGGCACTCGACGCGATCGACAAGTCGACGCTCCCCGACGAGTTCGACAAGTACCTGAGTGACAAGTGCGGTATCGAAACTTCCAACACCACACCGTCCGACACGGTGGGGCCAGACGACACGGCAGGCCCTGACGACACGGCAGGCCCTGACGACACGGCAGGGTCCGGCGACACGATCGACCTCGGCGAGGGGGAAGCCGCGATCAACAAGTTCCTCGACTTCTACGAGCTCGGCACCGGTACCACACTCACCCCCGAGCAGCGCTCGTGCATCGTCAGCGAGTTGTCCGACAAGGTGCAGGGCACCGAGTTGAACGACGCCGTCAACGGCAACGCCAGCCCCGAGCTCGAGCAGGCTCTCGGGCTTGCCTTCATCGACTGCAAGGTCGCCGGTCAGTCCTGAACCAGCACGACGTCGTCATCGTCGGGGCCGGCTCTGCCGGTTGCGCGTTGGCGGCGCGGCTCAGCGAAAGCAGTCATCGTTCGGTGCTGCTGCTCGAGGCCGGCAGTGACTTCGTCGGTGCGACGCCGTTTCCCGCGGAGTTGCTCGACGCCTCGGCGATGGTTGGCGCGGCCGATGGACATGCGGCGAATTGGAGCCTCGACGCCCGGCTGACCGAATCGCGGCGGATCACTGTTCCCCGCGGCAAGGTGATGGGTGGTTCGAGCACGGTCAATGGTGGAGTCTTCGTTCGGGCCACTCCCGGCGACTTCGATCG
>DATAJN010000125.1:0-9945 GCA_036262105.1 Ilumatobacteraceae bacterium | reverse complement strand
TCGTTCCACCAAGGTCTCGATGGCTGAGCCCACGTCACGATCGTCGAGCACCTGCAGCGTTCCGCGAAACAGGTCGGTGACGCCCTCGCCCGCCTTGCTCGCGTTGCGTTCGTCGGCGAGCCAGTCGCCGAGGCGCTTGCCAACGTTGGCACCGGCGAGCCGCTCGTGAAGCACTTCTCGCGTGAGGAAGTTACCTTGCACGAACTCGCCGAGAGACCGCCCGATCTGGTCCTTGCGATGAGGAATGATCGCCGTGTGCGGAATCGGGAGCCCGAGTGGATGTCTGAACAGCGCCGACACGGCGAACCAGTCGGCGAGCGCACCGACCATCGACGCCTCCGCAAAGGCACGGATGTAGCCGACCCACGGGTGATGCTCCTGCTGCCACCGAGCGATGAAGAACACCACTGTTGCCGCGACGAGCAGCGCGGTGGCGACGACCTTCATCTTGCGAAGTGCGGCTCGGCGCTCGAGATCGGCCGCCGACATCGCATCCATCGTGGCGACGCTACCAGCGCCCGTCAGCTATGGATCGGGGTGATGATCAGGTCGAACCGCGGGTCTCTCCATGAGTCCAGCGCGCCGGCCGAGTCATGTCTCAGGTCTCCATGAGACGTCCGATCAGACCGCGGTCATCAGTTCAGCGATGTTGGGGTTGGTGCGCAGCTTGCGGATGATCCGGTCACGGGTGGGCCCGAGGCTTCCGATCGGCCTTCCGCTGATCGAGCTGATCTGGCGGTAGTCGAATCCTCGCTCGTCGATCAGAAGGCTCAACACGCGCTGGTCCGGTTCGCGCATCTCGGCTGCAGCGCGCTGCACGGCCGCCGAGCGCTCGCAGCGCTGCAGGGCGTGATCGGGATCCGGAACCTCGTCGGCCATCGCGTCGGCAAGATCAGCAACGTTGTCGGCAACGATGCAGCGACTGTCGCGGCGTTGGATCCGCCGCGCCGAGTTGAGGGCCACGATCCACAGCCAAGCGCCGACGCGCGTCGGATCGGCGATGCGGTGACCGAAGCGAACGAAGCTGAGCCACGTGTCTTGCACGGCGTCGTCGATGTCGCTGGAGCAGCGCAACACACGGCGAGCGGCAGCCTTCACCAGCGACTGAAAGATCTGGGTCAGTTCGGCCAGTGCCTTCTCGTCACCGTCGAAGTGGCGGCGCACGAGTTCGGCAACTTCTTCTGGTGTGGCGTTCGTCCTCATGGTTGAACGAAACCATGCGACTGTCATCCGCTCCACGTCGTTGTGCGTGTTCCAACACGCAATAGTGCGTGTTGGTGTAGCGTTGCCGGCATCGCCGAACCTCTCGCCCTCTTCGCCTCGCTGCCCGAACGCGAACGCGCAGCACTCGAGGCCCGCTGCCGTCACTTGAAGTTCCCGGCGCAGGCCTACCTGTATCACGAAGGACAGACCGGCGACGCCGTGTATGTCCTCATCAGCGGCCGAATCGGCATCTGGAGCGGTGGCGAGCGCGGCGACCCGATGTTGCTGGCCATTCTCGGGCCGGGCGAGATGTTCGGCGAAATGGCAATCTTGTCCGACGAGCGCGTGCGCACCGCCACGACGCAGGCGCTGTCGAAGGTCGAGGTGGTGCAGATCCTGCGCACCGACATCGAGGACCTGCGCGAGCGGTTTCCGCGCATCTCGGATGTGTTCATCCGAGCCCTCCTGCGTCTCGTGCGGCGATTGACGACACAGGTCAGCGAGTTGTCGGAGCTCGACGGCTCGACCCGTCTCTACCGGCAGTTGTGGCGCCTCGGCGAGGTGTACGAGAAGCGTCGGGCGGGTGCGGAGCTGCCGATCAGCCAGCAACAGTTGGCCTCGATGACCGGCGTCGGATTGCGAATCACCAATCGTGTGCTCAACGAGGCGCGTGCCGAAGGAATCCTCGAAACAGGAAAGATGAGGATCGTCGTCAACGACTGGGCGTTGGTACGCCGTCGGGCAGGGCTGCGCTTTCGTGGCGGATGACGTGCCCGCGCCGGTCACACCAGCGCCATCAAGGCCAATCCCGCGCTTGCGGCGGCGAGACCCACGATGAAGCTCGCCGCAACGTTTCGTAGTGCTTCCACGGTGGCGCCTTCCTCGGCAAGACGGACGGTCTCGAAGGTGAAGGTGCTGAACGTCGTGTACGCACCCATGCCTCCGATGCCGACTACGACGCGTGTGGTTGCATCGAGGCTGTGGTACAAGCCGAGGCCGGTGATCGTGCCGAGGGCGAGGCAGCCGCTGATGTTGACGACGAACGTGCCCCAGGGGAAGGAGCCTTCGGTGTGGTTTTGGACGAAGCCGTCGATCACGTAGCGCGCCGGAGCACCGATGGCGGCCGCCACGAGGAACGCCAGCCAAGCGAGGTTTGTCACTCCGCTGCCTGCCCGCGACCGACGTACTTGATGACTTCGATGTCGTCGACCACGACGAGCCCTTCGGTGATGAGCTCGTCGAGTTGGGCGATGAAGGCGGCGATGGCCGCGGGCTCGTCGACGATCACGATGGCCATTGGGAGATCGTCGGAGAGCGAGAGGATGCGGGTGGTGTGGATGTGATTGGACGCGCCGTAGCCCTCCACGCCGCGGAACACCGATGCCCCGGCCATGCCGGCAGCGTGGGCGCGCTGCACGATCTCGGTGACCAAGGGCGTGTGACCGTGCCGGTCGGATTCGCCGATGTAGATGGTGAGGCGTTGTTGGTGTCCTTCGAGTTTCATGAAACCTCCCGGTGATGACGTTGTGGGACGAGACGTGCGGTGGCGATGCCTGCGTAGGCAAGGAGCACACCGACGACGATGCTGCCGAGGCCGTAGAGCATCGCAGTGGCTGCGTGGCCGTCCTTGAAGAGCAGTGCCGTCTCGACGGTGTAGGTGGACATCGTGGTGTATGCACCCAGGATTCCTGTCGCCAGGAACGGTCGGAGGTACCGAGTCGGTGGGAACCGCTCGAGCAGCACGACGAGCAGGAATCCGAGCAGGAAGCTGCCCGACAAGTTGGTCCAGAACGTCGCCCACGGGAAGCGGTCTGCCGTGGTGTGGAGCGCTTCGGAGAGCTTGAACCGCGCCGTCGCGCCGAGCATCCCCCCGATCGCGATCACTGCGAGCACATCGGGTCGAGCGCCGTCCCTCATGAGCCTCCTTCTGCGCCTCTGCCTGGGGTGGCACCATATTCCTGAGGTAGCTGTGACTCCAACGTGACACCCCTTCCGTAGGATGGCAACACCATGAACTTGCCGACCGAGCGTGTCTCGGGCGAGCGTGCCGCGCTCGATCTCGACCTGCTCAATCCTGATCAACTCGACGCTGTTGTGCACCGCGGCGGCCCTCTGTTGGTCGTGGCAGGTGCCGGCTCGGGCAAGACGCGTGTGCTCACGCATCGCATCGCCCACCTCATCCACGAAGGAATGCCGCCCTCGGCGATCCTGGCGATCACGTTCACCAACAAGGCCGCCGAGGAGATGCGCCATCGTGTGGCCAGCTTGGTGGGCCCGGTCACGCGAGCGATGTGGGTGTGCACGTTCCACTCGGCATGCGTCCGCATCCTGCGGGCCAATGGTGATCGGCTGGGTTACCCGCGCACCTTCAGCATCTACGACCAGGCGGATTCGCAGCGTCTCACCGGCTACGTCGTGCGTGATCTCAACCTCGATGCCAAGCGTTTCCCGCCGCGCGCCGCGCACGCGCAGATCAGTCTGTGGAAGAACGAGCTGATCACCCCCGAACAAGCGGTCGAGCGCGCCACGAACATCTTCGAGCGCAAGCACGCCGACATCTACGTCGACTACCAGGCGCGGTTGTTGAAAGCTGGGGCGATGGACTTCGACGATCTGTTGATGAAGACGGTCGAGCTCTTCCGGTTGCATCCCGATGTCTTGGCGCAGTACCAACAACGTTTCCAACACGTGCTGATCGACGAGTACCAAGACACCAACATGGCCCAGAACGAGCTCGCCTTGGCGCTCGCCGCCGAGCACCGTCAGATCACCATCGTCGGCGACCACGACCAGAGCGTGTACCGGTTCCGCGGTGCCGACTTGCGCAACATCGCCCAGTTCGAAGAGGCGTTCGACAACGTCACGACCATCGTGCTCGACCAGAACTACCGCAGCACCCAAGCAATCCTCGATGCCGCGAACGCCGTCATCGTCAACAACCCCGGCCGCAAGGACAAGCAGTTGTGGAGCGAGCTCGGCACGGGCGACCGCATCATCCGCTACCACGCCGAAGATGAGGGCGACGAAGCCACATGGGCGGCCCGCACGATGAAGTCGTTGCAGGCAGACGCGTCGTTCATGTGGAAAGAGATGGCCGTCTTCTACCGCACCAACGCCCAGAGCCGCGTCCTGGAGGAATCCTTGATGCGCTTCGGCATCCCCTACAAGGTGGTCGGTGGCACCCGGTTCTACGATCGCCGCGAGATCAAAGATGCCATGGCGTACCTGCGCGCCGTCGCCAACCCGGCCGACGAGATCAGTGTGAAGCGGGTTCTCGGCGTACCCAAGCGCGGCATCGGCGAGGCCAGCGTCGCCAAGCTCGACGCCCTGGCGGCCAGCACCGGCAGTACGTTCGTCGAGGCCATGCGCCACGCACAAGACGCCGGCCTCACCGGTTCCGCAGCCCGCGGCGTCGAATCCTTCGTCGGCCTCCTCGATCATCTCGCCTCGCGGCTCGACGATGCCCCGGGCGATCTGTTGCAGGCAGCACTCACCGACAGCGGATACCTCGCCGAGCTAGAGGCGGAGGGCTCGGTGGAATCTGCAGGCCGCGTCGAGAACCTCGGCGAACTGGTTGGCTCGGCGCGTGAGTTCACCCGGCTCGACGAGTTCCTCGAACAGGTCGCGCTGGTCGCCGACACTGACGACCTCGACGACGACGACCGAGTCATGCTCATGACACTCCATTCCGCAAAGGGGCTCGAGTTCCCGGCCGTCTTTCTGGTGGGGATGGAAGAAGGTGTGTTCCCGCACAGTCGGGCACTCACCGAGCCCGTCGAGCTCGAGGAGGAACGGCGGCTCGCCTACGTCGGCATCACGCGGGCCCAGCAACGCTTGTTCCTCGCCCACGCGTGGAGCCGGCAGCTGTTCGGCAGTACCAGCTACAACCCGCCGTCACGATTCATCGACGAGATACCGGCGGAGCTCATCGAACAAGTCGGTGCAGTCAGTGGCCGCAGCTCCTACGGGCGTCAGAGCTACCGCCCACGCGACGAGTGGTCGAGCCCCACTCCCTACCGGCCGAACGAACGACGTGGCGACCGGCCCGACGAACGACGCGACGAACGGCATCGCGAACGAGTCGTCGAAGCTGCGCTGGCCGCGGGCCAGCGGCCCCTGCCACCGTCACCCTCGAATGCGCAAACCATCGGGTTGAGGCTGGGAGACGATGTCGAGCACCCGGCCTTCGGTGAGGGTGTCATCATCGACATCCGCGGCCAAGACGACAAGGCAGAGGCCACCATCCGGTTCCGCGACGCCGGCACGAAGCATCTCGCCCTTGCCTGGGCACCATTGAAGAAGCTGTGATGATCTCGTGGTGATCATCACAGTCGTGCGCAAAGTCCGCGTCGGCCGCGCCGTTCAGCTGCTCGCCGCCCAAGAAGCGGCGACCGTGCGCAGTCATGCTTGAATTGCAGTCATGAAAGCAGTGATCCTCGTCGAGAGCTTGACCGGCAACACTTGGAAAGCCGGAGAGATGATCGCCGACCAATTGCAACAAGTCGGTTGGGGCATCACTGCGCTCACGCCCGTTCGTCAGCCCGACTACGCCGCCTTGCAGGCTGCCGACCTCGTTCTGGTGGGCACGTGGGTTCACGGCCTGTTCGTCGTCGGCCAAACGCCATGGGCTCTGGGTGAGCTGGCCAAGCTGCCGGTGATGTCCGGCAAGAAGGCGGCAGCGTTCTGCACCTACGCGCTGAATCCCGGCAAGTCGTTGCAGAAGATGACCAGTGTGCTCGACTCGCTCGGCGCCGAGGTTCTTGGCGGGGTCGCACTGCATCGAGCCAAGTTGCCCGCGCACACGGAGGAGTTCGCCGCCCGTCTCGTCGAGCGAGTCGACGAACTGGTCTGATTCGGCCTCAGTCGGCCACCAGGTCGAGGGTCAGGATGCCGTCGGTGCTCACCACGGGCGCCACGCCGGAGGGTGGCGGTGCCAAGGCCTCGACACCGATCGTTCGACCCTCGCAATCGGTGAAGTTGCTGCTGTGCTGCACTTGGACGACCTTGCAGCTGATCGGCCGGTCGGCGGGATGGCCGAGGTAGATCTGCCAACCAACCATCGGATCCGTACCGGAATGGTCGAGCACGATCGACTTGTCGCCGTCGGTGCCCAGCAGATCGGGGAAGAGCACGGGACCGTCCTCGTCGATGATCGCCGCGTACCGTTGGACTGATCCGGGGCGGAAGACATTGCTGGCGAGGTTTGCAGTGGCGCCGCTGCCGTTCTGCGACACGAGACTGGCGATGCCCCACAGCACCAGCGCGAGTAGGCCGAAGAAGCCGATACCGCCGAGCACCGGGACGACCGCTCGAGCGAGCGGGGTACGCAGCTGTGGTCGTCGCACGACCACAGTGTGCCGTCCGATGGGGATTGGAGCCAACCGACGCAGTGGTCGTATGGTTCCTGGTTCGTGAAGCGCACCTATCGCGTCGTCGTCGCCAAGCCCGGTCTCGATGGTCACGATCGCGGCGCCAAGACCATCACCCGGGCGCTTCGGGATCACGGTTTCGAAGTGATCTACACGGGCCTCCACCAGACGCCTGAGCAGATCGCTGAGACAACGCTCCAAGAAGACGCCGACGCCGTCGGGCTGTCGTTGCTCAGTGGTGCTCACCTCACCCTGTTCCCGCGCGTCATGAAAGAGCTCAGCGAACGCGGTCTCGACGACGTGCTGGTGTTCGGAGGAGGTGTCATCCCCGATGCCGACGCGCGTGCCTTGCGCGCTCAGGGTGTGGCCGAGATCTTCGGGCCGGGGAGCTCGCTGAAGGGCATCAGTGCGTGGTTGGAAGCGGCGTTGGACAACAAGGAGAACTAGGTGGATCTATTCGAGTACCAGGGCAAGCAGTACTTCGCCCGATACGACATTCCAGCATCTCCGGGCGGTGTGGCCACCACGGTCGACGAGGCCGTCGCCCAGGCGGATTCCGCCGGTTATCCGGTCGTGGTCAAGGCCCAGGTGCAGGTGGGCGGGCGCGGCAAGGCCGGTGGCATCAAGCTCGCCAATGATGCGGCCGAGGCGCGCTTGCACGCGTCGAACATCCTGGGCATGGACATCAAGGGCCACGTCGTCAAGCGCGTCTGGGTCGAGCGGGCCAGCGACATCGCCGAGGAGTACTACGCATCGTTCACGCTCGACAGGGCCGCCAAGAAGCATCTGTTGATGCTGTCGGCCGAAGGTGGTGTCGAGATCGAATCTGTTGCGGCGTCGAACCCCGGCGCAATCGTCATGCGCCACATCAACCCGGTCGACGGGCTGATGCTCGCGGACGCCCGCCAGGCGTGTGTCGATGCCCGGCTGAACCCAGAAGCCATCGACGGTGCCGCTGAGATCCTCGTCAAGCTCTACCGCTGCTTCACCGAGGGTGACTGCGATCTGGCCGAGATCAACCCACTCATCTTGCGGCCCGACGGAGGCGTGCATGCCCTCGATGCCAAGGTCAGCCTCGACAACAACGCCGCGTTCCGTCACCCCGAATGGGACGACTACCGGGCGACCGAGGAGCTCGACGAGCGCGAGCGACTGGCACGCACGCACGACCTGCAGTACATCGGTCTCGACGGCAACGTCGGCATCATCGCCAACGGCGCCGGTCTGGCGATGAGCACGCTCGACGTCGTCAACCAAGTCGGCGGAAGCGCGGCCAACTTCCTCGACATCGGCGGCGGCGCCAACGCCGACATGATGACCGCGGCGTTGGAAGTGATCAACTTCGACCAGAACGTACGCAGCATCTTGATCAACATCTTCGGCGGCATCACGCGAGGAGAAGACGTGGCCAACGGGATCGTCGAGGCGCTGCGCCGCGTGGAGCTGCGTGCCCCGATCGTGATCCGACTCGACGGCACCAACGCCGAGCAAGGCCGTGCCATCCTGGCCGGCGCCGGCATTGCGGAGTCGAAGCTCACGTCGCAACCAACGATGCTCGAAGCGGCGCGATCTGCCGTCGCTCTCGCCAACGAACAGGCGGCATGAGATGGCCATATTCGTGAACGCCGATACGAAGGTGATCGTGCAGGGACTCACCGGGGGCCAGGGCAAGTACCACGGGCTGCGCAACCGGGCGTACGGCACGAAAGTGGTTGCCGGCGTGACGCCTGGCAAGGGCGGCCAGGACGTGGAAGGGATCCCGATCTACGACACCGTCGACGAGGCCGTCGCCGCGACTGGTGCTAACGCTTCGTTCATTGCTGTGCCGCCGAAGGCCGCATCGGCGGCCATCCTCGAGGCGGCGGCCGCAGGCATCGGGTTCGTGGTGTGCATCACTGAAGGCATTCCGGCCCAGGACGAGGCCAAGGTGTTCAACATGTTGGTACGTGACTTTCCCAACACCCGACTGCTCGGCCCGAACTGTCCCGGCATCATCAGCCCGGGCAAGTGCAACATCGGCATCACGGCCGGCGAGATCGCCCAACTGCCGACATCCGGTGGGCCAAACGTGGGCATCGTGTCGCGCTCGGGAACTCTCACCTATCAGGCGCTGTACGAGCTCAAGCAGCGGGGTATCGGCGTGTCGACCTGCGTGGGGATCGGCGGAGATCCGGTGCCGGGAACCAACTTCATCGACTGCCTCAGCGAGTTTCAGGCCGACGCAGAGACTCAGGCGATGATCCTCATCGGCGAAATCGGTGGTTCGGCCGAAGAAGAGGCTGCTGCTTTCATCGAATCAGCGGTGTCGAAGCCGATGAGCGCCTACATCGCCGGCGTGACGGCTCCGGAAGGCAAGAAGATGGGGCACGCGGGCGCGATCGTGAGCGGTGGAAAGGGAACTGCCCGGGGCAAGATGGACGCTCTGCGCGCCGCAGGCGTTCAGGTCGGGCTGAACCCGACGGAGGCCGGCGAGTTGATGGCCACCATCGTGGCCGGACTGGCTCGATCCTGAGAGCGCTTTCCAGGCCACCCCACATTTTGCGTTTTGTCGTCTACCCGGGTTGACACTCGGAGCACGATGCTCATATCTTGCCGTATGCGTTCGTCCCCCACGCTCCGTCGCGGAAAAATCCAGGTCATCGGCCTTTTCTTCACGGCCGTCGTGCTGCTGGGCACCACCTTGGGGTTTGTTTCTACTACGCCGGTCAGCGCCGCCACGCCGACGTTCGTCCAAACTCGGGCTAATGAGATCATTGCCGGCACTACGAACAGCTTGGCATTCAGCAGTGCCAATACGGCAGGAAACCTGATTGTCGTCTATGTCCTCTGGAGCAACGCCGGTGCAGTGACTGTGTCGGACAGCAAGGGAAATGCGTATAGCAATGTCGGCACGGCTACCCGGTGGAACAACAATGCGTGGAGCTCTCAGGTGTTCTACGCCAAGAATGTTCTTGGCGGCGCCAACACTGTCAAGGCCGTGTTTGGCACCTCGATAAACTCCTTCGGGATCATCTACATCCACGAATACTCTGGGATGGACAAGGTCAACCCGCTGGATGTCAACGCCGCAGCCATCGGTTCTGGCAGCGCGATGAACAGTGGTTCGGCCACGACGACGAACGGCAATGATTTGATCTTCGGTGCGGCAGGTTCCATCAGCACCGTCACCCAAGTTGGCACCGGCTTCACCTCGCGTTCCACGAGCTATGCCAACCGCACAGAAGACAAGAAGGTGTCAACCACCGGCTCCTACAACGCCACCGCCACACAGAACGGGAGTGCGTGGGTGATGCACATGGTGGCCTTCCGGGCGGACGCGGGTACACCCGATACCACGGCGCCATCAATACCCACCGGATTGACGGCCACCTCC
>DATAJN010000124.1:0-3578 GCA_036262105.1 Ilumatobacteraceae bacterium | reverse complement strand
GGCTCGAAGAGCACGCGATGCAGAGCCTCGGCGAGACCTCCCACGTCGCCCGGCTCGACCATGAGGGCATCGACGTCGTCGGTCGCCACGTTGCGGTAACCGTCGAGTGCGCTGGCCACGATCGCCGCGTTCGCAGCCATTGCCTCGATCAACACCACCCCGAACGACTCACCGTGCAGCGACGGTGCGCAGAACACGTCGGCACCGCGCAACCTCTGCATCTTGTCGGCATCGGTGAGCCGACCGAGCCACTCGATGCGCGAATCGTCGGCGAACTGGGCGCGCAGCCGCGCCGTGTCGGGGCCGCTGCTGCCGACCCACAGGCGAACCTCTGGGCCGAGCTTTCCCATCGCCGCAAGGAGCACTCCAAGGCCCTTGCGCTCCTCGTGCCGACCACAGAAGAAGATGGTCGGACCCGTGGTGGGGTGAGGCGCTGCTGTTCGGTAGGCGTCGAGCTCGACACCGTTGTAGAGGATCTCGAACTTGCCGCCGATGTACCGCTTCACCAGATCAGCAGCTTCTTTCGACACTGCAACGGCGTGGGCGATGTTGTCGGCCGCAGGCTTGATCATCGGCCGCAGATACCGGTAGCTGGCGCTGTCTCCCGCCGCGTGGAACGTGGCCAGTACGGGTGCCGGATGAAGCAGCATTGCGGTTTGGGTGGGCCCAGGTATGAAGGGCTCGTGCAGGTGCAGCACATCGAACTGCTCGTCGCCGAGTGCTCGCATGGTGCGCAACGAGCAGGAGAGATCCGGTGCCAGTGGCGCCATCGAACCGTTGGCGGAAGTCGGCAAGCTGTTGCCGAGCGGTGTCACGAAAGTTGCCGGAGGGGGCCCGTCGCACGGAGCGAGCACGCGGACCTCGATGCCCATCCTGCGGAGCTCCCGCGACAGCCCCATGACCTGAGCCTGCACCCCTCCGGGCACCGAGAGGCTGTACGGGCAGACCATGGCGACGCGCAGGAGCCTGCTGGGGTGGTGAGCCTCGTCCTCCCCGACTCCCCATTCGGCCACGGCCCCGAACGCTACCCGACCTGCCCTGATCCGACAGAATGACTGCCATGCCCGCAATGCCTGCGCTCTCGGTGATCGGCACGCCGACCAAGCGCAACACGATCCTGCAGTTGGCCGCCGAGGCGGAACGACGGAACTTTGCCGCCGTCGTCAGCCCCGGCATCCACGGCAACCTGGCGATGTGCGGCTCGCTGGCCCATGTCACCAAGTCCATCCCGTTCTGGACCAGCATTCAGCCGATCTATCACGGACACCCTGCGGAAGTTGCGGTGACGGCCGGACATCTGCACGAGGTCAGCGGCGGTCGGTTCCGGCTCGGGCTGGGGGTCAGTCACGCGCCGGCCATGAACCGGCTCGGCATCGACACCGGCAAACCCCTGCACGACATGAGTGAGTACGTCAGCGCAATTCGCGCAGCCACCCGCGCCGCTGGAGAGTTGCCGCCCATCTATCTGGCGACGCTTCGCGACAAGATGCTCGATCTGGCGCTGAACGTCGCAGAGGGCGCAATTTGGGCGAACGCCTCCCGTCGCTACATGCCGACGCAGGTCGCCAGGGTGCGCTCTGCCGGCCGCGATGGCTTCGTGCTGGCCAACATGGTGCCCACGGTGATCGACGCCGATCTCGACGCCGCTCGCGCCGTTCACCGCCGAACGTTGAGCGGCTACGTCAGCCTGCCCAACTACCGCAACTACTGGAAGCAGGCCGGGTACGTCGACGAGATGGAGGCCGTCGAGGCGGCGATCGCCTCAGGCGACAGGGATCGAGTGCCCTCGCTCTTGACCGATACGTGGATCGACGATTGCACGATCAGCGGGTCAGCCGGTGCCGTTCGCGAACGCATTGACGACTGGCTGTCGCTGGGGGTGTTGCCGATCGTCGTGATGTCGTCGACGACCGGCGGGCAGGCCGTGGCGATCGGAGAGCTCTTCGCAGCGTACTCCGCCTAGCAGCAGGTGCCGACTGCCCCGGCCCTGCACGAGCGCGGGCATCGCCGTAAGGTTGGTTCGATGAGAGCAAGGGTCGACGCCGACAAGTGCCACGGCCATCAGAGCTGCGCCATCGCCTCACCCGAGGTGTTCGGCAGTGACCTGTATGGCAACGCCGTTGTGTTGCTCGACCCCGTGCCCGCCCACCTCGAAGCCTCGGCACGGCGTGCCGCGGCCAACTGCCCCGAGCGGGCGATATCGATTCAGGAAGAGGCGTGATTTCGATGCATCCCGAGCAGCCGACGCGGGACTGGACCACCGACTACGACATCTTCGACGCCGGGTTCGTGCGCGACCCGTATCCGGCGATGCACGACATCCGCGAGTCGACCTGCCCGGTCGCGCACACCGAGCGGTGGGGTGGTTCGTGGATGCCGACGCGCTACGACGACATCGTCGCCATCGCTCAGGAGCACGATGTCTTCACGTCGCGCAACATCATCGTCGTACCGCCTCCGCCCGGCGTGTTGGAGGGCCCGTACGCCGGCGTCGCTGCACCTCCCATCACGTCCGACCCGCCGGAGCACCACTGGCATCGACGCACGATCCTGCCCACGTTCGCTCCACAAGCCGTCGCCAAGTACGAAGACGGCACCAGAGCGCTGTGCGATCGACTCATCGACAGCTTCATCGAAGCCGGGCAGGCCGACGCGGCCGCTGACTACGCCCAGCAGATCCCCGTTCGTGTCATCGCCACCATGCTGGGCGTGCCGCTGGAGATGGCCGACGAGTTCACCTCCTGGGTGCGAGGAGTGCTCGAGATCGGTTTGACCGACGCCAAGGTGCGGCTCGAGAACAGGATGAAGATCCTCGGCTTCTTCCGTGGCCAGCTCGACGACCGCAAAGCAAATCCGCGCGAACACGATCTGATCACCGATCTGCTCAACACCAAGGTCGACGGCGAACTGGTCTCGGAGAACTACGTCATGGGCGTGTGCAACCTCATGCTGGTGGCAGGCATCGACACGACGTGGTCGGCAATCGGCTCGTCCTTGTGGCACCTCGCCCAGCATCCCGAGCACCGCCGGCAACTGTGCGACCAACCCGAGATCTGGCCGACGGCCATCGAAGAGCTCCTGCGGGCCTACTCACCGGTCACCATGGCCCGCATCGTCGATCGCGACACCGAGTTCCAGGGTTGCCCGATGCACGCCGGCGACCGGGTGCTGATGTCGTTCCCCGCCGCCAACCGCGACCCCCGCCAGTTCGACGACCCCGACGACGTCATCCTCGACCGTGAGCACAACCGCCATGTCGCGTTCGGCGCGGGCATTCATCGCTGCGCAGGCTCCAACCTGGCGCGGCTCGAACTGCGCGTCGCCTTGCAGACCTGGATGGAACGGATCCCGGAGTTCGAGCTGATCGAACCGGAAGCCGTCACCTGGGCCGGGGGTCAGGTACGTGGCCCGCGGCGCTGCCTGGTTCGATTCACGTAGTCGTCGTCGAGATCGGTGCGGTGATCACCAATTTGGCCACCATGCCGCGCTTCTCGTGGTCTTCGACGTTGCAGTACAACTCGTACGTGCCAGGCGCAAGTGTGTCGAGGTCGACCGTGGTCTGCAGCCCGGGTCGCATC
>DATAJN010000123.1:0-11380 GCA_036262105.1 Ilumatobacteraceae bacterium | reverse complement strand
GCCGGCTCCGCCGTAGCGCTGAGTGACCGCGTTGCCGAGCATCGTTCCGACGGTGCGGTTGACGTTGCGGATCGCCAGCTCCAGCCGAACCGGCTCACCCCGCTCGATGGCCGGCTCGCACGCCGCAAGCAGTTGTTGGTCGAGCGCTTCGTGCAGGGCGTGCTCCTGTGGAACTGACTGATGCATCGTCTGCGCATAGGGGTTCTGCGGCGCAGCAAGGATGGGGCTGATGTCGAGGCCCTTGGCCTTCCAGTGGGTGATGGCCGTCCGCGTGTCGAGCATCTCGACATGGCCGATCATCTCCTGGACGGTCCGGAAACCAAGGGCGGCCATGTGTTCGCGGACCTCCTCGGCGATGTACTCCATGAAGTTGACGACGAACTCCGGCTTGCCGCTGAACTTGGCGCGAAGCTCGGGATTCTGAGTGGCGACGCCGACGGGACAGGTGTCGAGATGGCAAACGCGCATCATCACGCATCCGCTGACCACCAACGGTGCAGTCGCGAACCCGAACTCCTCGGCTCCTAGCAGAGCAGCGATCACCACGTCGCGGCCGGTCTTCAGTTGCCCGTCGGCCTGCACCACGATCCGGTCGCGTAGACCGTTGAGCAAGAGGGTCTGCTGAGTCTCGGCAAGACCGAGCTCCCACGGCGCACCGGCATGCTTCAGCGAGGTGAGCGGGCTGGCACCGGTACCGCCATCGTGACCGCTGATCAACACGACATCGGCCTTGGCCTTGCTGACCCCAGCGGCAACGGTTCCCACCCCGACCTCGGCAACCAGCTTCACGTTGATCCGCGCCGAAGGGTTCGAGTTCTTCAAGTCATGGATCAACTGCTTCAGATCCTCGATCGAATAGATGTCGTGGTGCGGCGGCGGGCTGATCAGACCGACCCCCGGCGTCGAGTGCCGCGTGGCAGCGATCCACGGATACACCTTGTGGCCGGGTAACTGGCCGCCCTCCCCCGGCTTGGCACCCTGGGCCATCTTGATCTGCAGGTCGGTGGCGTTGACGAGGTACTCGCTGGTGACGCCGAAGCGGCCGCTGGCGACCTGCTTGATGGCGCTGCGACGCTGCGGATCGTAGAGACGGTCGCTGTCTTCGCCTCCCTCGCCGGTGTTGCTCTTGCCTCCGATCGAGTTCATGGCGATCGCCAGCGTCTCGTGAGCCTCCGCCGAGATCGAGCCGTAGCTCATCGCCCCGGTCGCGAACCGCTTGACGATCTCAGCCACCGGCTCGACCTCGTCGATCGGCACCGGCTGTCGATCGCCGATCGCGAACTCGAACAACCCGCGCAGGGTTGCCAGCTTCTTGGATTGCTCGTCGACGAGGGCCGTGTACTGCTTGAAGATGTCGTAGCGGCGGGCCCGTGTCGCGTGCTGCAGCTTGAAGACGGTCTCCGGGTTGAAGAGGTGCACCTCGCCCTCGCGCCGCCACTGGTACTCGCCGCCAAGCTCCAATTTGCGGTACGCACGCTCCGCAGGACGCGTCGGGTGAGCCACCCTGTGACGCGCCGCCACCTCAGCAGCAACCTCGTCGAGGCCGATGCCACCGAGACGGCTCACCGTGCCGGTGAAGTATTCGTCGACGAGCTCGTGGCCGAGGCCGATCGCCTCGAAGATCTGCGCACCGGTGTAACTGGCGACGGTGCTCACGCCCATCTTGCTCATCACCTTCAGCACGCCTTTGCCGGCCGCCTTGATGTAGTTCTTCACCGCCTTGTGAGGGTCGACACCACCGAGACCGTGGAGATCCTCGCGAACCATGTCCTCGATCGACTCGAAGGCCAGGTAGGGGTTGATCGCGCCTGCGCCGTAGCCGATCAACAGGGCCATGTGATGCACCTCGCGGGCATCGCCGCACTCGACGATCAGGCCGACCTTCGTGCGCTGCTTCTCGCGGATCAAGTGGTGATGCACCGCTGCTGTGAGGAGCAGCGAAGGGACCGGCGCGTACACGTCGTCGCTGTTGCGATCGCTGAGCACGATGATGCGCGCCCCTTCGGCGATGGCCTTGCTGATCTCGGTGCGGATGGCATCGAGCGCTCGCTTCAATGCCAGTCCCCCGCCCGCCACTCGGTAGAGACCTGAGATCACGACTGCGGCGAGCTCCGGATAGGTGGCGTCGTCGTCGATGTGGATGATCTTGGCGAGCTCGTCGTTGTCGATGATCGGAAATGGAAGGGTCAGCTGCCGGCAGCTCTCCGGGCCCGGCTGCAACAGGTTCGCCTCCGGCCCCACTGAACCGCCAACTGATGTGACCACCTCTTCGCGAATGGCATCGAGTGGAGGGTTGGTGACCTGGGCGAAGAGCTGCTGGAAGTAGTCGAACAGGAGTCGGGGACGTTCGCTGAGAACAGCGATCGGGGTGTCGGTACCCATCGAGCCAATCGGCTCCCCACCCTGTTTGGCCATCGGCGCGACGATGATCTTCAACTCTTCGTGCGTGTAGCCGAACACCTGCTGGCGACGCAGAACGCTCTGATGGCTGAACACGACATGCTCGCGCTCGGGCAACTCGTCGAGCTCGACCACTCCTTCTTCCAGCCACTGCGCGTACGGCTCCGCCTCGGCCAGCGTCCGCTTGATCTCGTCGTCTTCGACGATCTTCCCCCGCGCGGTGTCGACGAGGAACATGCGCCCCGGCTGCAGCCGTCCTTTGCGAACGATCTTCGCCGGGTCGATGTCGAGCACACCGACCTCACTGGCTACCACGACGAGATCGTCGTCCGTGACCCAGTAGCGGCTGGGCCGCAACCCGTTGCGGTCGAGCACCGCGCCGATCAGCGTTCCATCGGTGAAGGCAACACTCGCCGGGCCGTCCCACGGCTCCATCAGCGACGAATGGAAGCGGTAGAACGCTCGCTTCGTGGCGTCCATCGTGTCGTGGTTCTCCCACGCTTCGGGGATCATCATCAGCATCGCGTGCGGCAGGCTGCGACCAGCGAGGTGCAGGAGCTCCAGAACCTCGTCGAAGGTTGCCGAGTCACTGGCGTCGGGCGTGCAGATCGGATACGCCCGCTCCAGGCCTGGCAGCAGATCGCTGGCCAGCAGCGATTCACGGGTACGCATCCAGTTGCGATTGCCTTGCACCGTGTTGATCTCGCCGTTGTGGGCGATGAAGCGATACGGATGGGCGAGTGGCCACGACGGGAACGTGTTGGTGCTGAAACGGCTGTGCACCAGCGCGAGTGCGCTCTCCAGTCGCTCATCACCCAGATCGGGGAAGAACACCGCGAGTTGCGTGGTGGTGAGCATCCCCTTGTAGATCAGTGTGCGGCTGCTCAGCGACGGGAAGTAGGTCTGCTGCTCGATGGGTAGCTCGTGCTCGACACGCTTGCGGGCGATGAACATCTTGCGATCGAGGTCGATGCCCGTGGCACCGGTCGGGTCGGAGACGAAGAGCTGTTTGAATATGGGCATCAACTTGCGCGCACTAGCGCCGAGGCAATCCGGATTGACGGGCACGGCGCGCCAGCCGAGCACCGCGAGACCCTCGTCGGCGAGTATCGAGGCAATCCCCTCTTGCGCCTTCTCGGCATCGGTCGCGTCTGCCGGGAGAAACGCCAGACCCACTGCGTAGGCTCCCACCGCTGGGAGGTCGAATCCGGCTACCTCGCGCAGCAATCGATCGGGCACCTGGATCAAGATGCCTGCGCCGTCGCCGGTGTCGGCCTCGGCTCCCGTTGCGCCGCGGTGGGCCAGGTTGCACAGCGCTCCGAGGCCCATGGCCACGATCGACCGGCTGACCTCGCCTTTCAGGCTGGCGACGAACGACACTCCACAGGCGTCGTGCTCGAATCGAGGATCGTAAAGATCTTGCCGCGCGGGAACGCTCGGCTGAGTCTGGTTGCGCATCGGTTTGGCTCCACGGAGTCGGTGTACGGCTAGGTGGCGCACGGGACGACGCTGGCCCGAACGGTTCCCAAATCGTACCCGTCGGCGATGATCCGCGCCAACAACCTTTCTCGGCGGTTAGCCTCTGTCCCGGTCGCGCGGGTGGAGTCCCAACCGAAGGAGACTCCCCAATGTGCGAACAATGCATCGCTGAAGATGCGCTGCCGCGCCGTCGCTTCCTCCGGCTCGCGGCTGCGGGCGTCATCTCTGTCGCCGGCGCCGCAGCCTTCGACACCTCCGTCGCCGAGGCCAAGCCGAAACCGAAGGCGGCCGCGGCCAAGTTCGGGCCGATCGCAACTCCGACGATCGTCACTCGCGCCCAGTGGGGCGCTGACGAGTCGATTCGCGACACGCACGTGATGGGCTGGGCTCCGTTTCGCAAGATCGTCGTGCACCACACGGCCAGCCCGAACGGCGTCAAGAACCCGGCAGCAACCGTGCGCTTCGGATACGAACTGCACGTGATCGGTCGCGGTTTCACCGATATCGGTTACAACTTCCTGATCGGGCCCGATGGGGAGATCTTCGAAGGTCGGCGGGCGCGCAACTACAACAAGGGCGAGTTGCACACGGGCGAGGACGGTGCCGGCAACGCAATCATCGGCGGGCACACCAAGGGTCGTAACGCTGGCACCTGCGGGATTGCCTTGATCGGCAACTTCATGAAGACCGCACCGTCGAACTCCGCGATCGATAGCCTCATCCACCTCGCCTCATGGGAATCACAGCGTCACAAGATCGACCCGCTCGGCAGCGACGAGTTCATCGCCACCGATTCGACGAAGCTGGTGTTCCCCAACATCGTCGGTCATCGCGGCATCGGCGCGACGCTGTGCCCGGGCAACCGCATGGCCGCGTCGATGCCGTGGCTGCGCAAGCAGGTGGCCGAGCGAGTCGGCAGCTTCCCGGCACGCACGTCCGACATGCGTCGGTTGGCGTGGCTGCTGCAGTAGCACCTCAATTGCCGAGCTCTCCTTGGCGGTAGTGCAGCCGGCACAACAACTCGTAGCGCACCACGTCACCGAACAGCGGTTGATCGTCGGACATGCCGGTGTCGCCGACGACGACCGTCTCGCCCTCGTAGACCACTTCTCCGTTGACGACACGGGCGTTGTGCGTCGCCCGGGCCCCGCACCAGCAACGCGCCTCGACCTGCATGGGAACCCGCTCGTCGGCAATCTCCAGCATGCGCTTCGTCCCGTCGAACAGCTCTCCGCGGAAGTCGGTGATCAGGCCGAAGGCGAACACGTCGACGCCGAGATCATCGACTGCCCGACCGAGCTGATCACACTGCTGTACCGAGTAGAACTGCACCTCGTCGCACACCAGGTAGTGGATCGGCCAGTGGTCGACGGCCAGCTTGTACAGGTCGAGATCGGGCACGACCTCGATGGCGTGGGCGGCTACTCCGAGGCGGCTGGTCACCTGCGCGCCTTCGCGGTCGAGCTTGGTGAGCAACAACCCGTACAGCTGACGACTGGCCAGGTTGTGGTGGATCTGCAGCGCCATCGTGCTCTTGCCCGAGCCCATCGTCCCGAAGTTGAAGCGCAAGGTAGCCATGGCGCCGCGACGTTACCCGCAGGGACTCACCCGAGCATTCCCTGGACCCGTTCGATCGTGTCGGCTTGCGCTGCCTGCTTGTCGGGCCGGTAACGACGTACCCGAGCGAAGCGCAGCGCCACCCCGCCCGGGTAGCGCGTCGAGCGTTGCACGCCATCGAGGGCGATCTCGACGACGAGCTCCGGACGCACATGTACGGTGTGACCTTCGGTGGCGAGGGCGATTCGCTGCAGCGCATCTGTCTGCCATCTCAACAGGTCGTCAGTCATCCCCTTGAAGGTCTTGCCGACCATCACGAAGCCGTCGGTACCGCGCGCGCCGAGATGCAGGTTGCTGAGCCAGCCGGTTCGCCGGCCGTGCCCCCACTCTGCGGCCAGCACGACCAGGTCGAGGGTGTGCACCGGTTTCACCTTGCGCCATCCGACTCCTCGGCGACCAGCCTCGTAGGTCGAGTCGATGGCTTTGACCATCACACCTTCATGGCCGGAGGCAACAGCATGGCTGGCGAAGGCCTCGGCTTCTTCTGCATCAGCAGTGACGATCGACGGCAGCATCGACGCGCCGGGGACAAGGCCGGCGAGGAGGGATCGGCGGGTTGCCAGTGGTTCGTCGATCACCGATGCGCCGTCGAGATGTAGCACGTCGAAGAAGTACGCCGTGGTCGTGGCCAGCCCGCTCATGGTCTCCTGGAAGATGCGTGGTAGCCCATCTTCGGACAGGCCGAGTGCTTCGCCGTCGAGCACGACGGATTCGGCCGGGAGCCGCTGCATCACCTCGACGACTCCGGGCAGACCAGCGGTGATGTTGTTGAGGCCGCGGCTGAACAGGCGCACCTCGTCGCCCCGTTTGTGCGCCTGCACGCGGATGCCGTCGAGCTTCCACTCCACGCTGGCCCGACCGATCTCAGCGATGGCGTCGGTGACGCTGGCCGACGTGCCGGCGAGCATCGGCTGCACGGCTGTGAGCGGCGAGAGACCTACGTCGAGCGACTGGCCGGTGAGGGCGAACAATGCCGCCCTGCCGAGTTCGCCGAGGAGCATCGCCGCCCGGCGAACGGCGGCAATCGGTTGGCCACTGGCCTTGGCGACCGCGTCTGCCACTACCCCCTCGTTCGCCCCTTGGCGGAGCTCTCCGGTCAGCACCCGGTACAGGTGGTGCTGCTCGTCGGCCGTGGCTGCCGACCACAGGGCGCGCATGACTCAGGTCCGTTCGGCCTGCGAGCCGCTTCCTTCGATCGTCGCCACTCGAGCGAGGGCATCGTCGACGTCGTGAATCGTCAGTGACGATTCGATTGCCGGCGTGACCTGCAGGTTCGACACCGTCGCCCATCCAACACCGAGGCGGCCCTGGCGCGGTTCGCCGATCAGCAGCCCGATGGCAGCCTCGATCTCGTCGGGTGGCGTGTCCCGCAGCAGCACGGCGAGAGCGGCGACCTTCTCCGAACGCTTCGATGTTGCGGCCACTTGCTGCGACGCGCCGACCAGGTCGCCGTACAGCACAACTACGGCCTCACGCGAAGTTGAAGAGGTTGCGAGCTCGGAGCAACTCGACGAACGACTGCTCGTACGCCTCGCCCGGCCGCTCGCGCACGAGCACATCGAGCGCCATTGCATCGTCGCCGACAAGGATCCGCCATTCGTTGGCACGCACCCCGTCGAGGATCGCTGTTGCCGCTTGGGCGGCCGAGGTCGGCGCGTTGTCGCGAAACATCTCGCCCCGCAGTTGCATGCCGAGGCGGAGGTCCTCGTCGCTTGCTCCGGCTACGTCGATCTCTGCACGCT
The DNA here is from genome assembly GCA_036262105.1 of Ilumatobacteraceae bacterium. Taxonomy (GTDB): domain Bacteria; phylum Actinomycetota; class Acidimicrobiia; order Acidimicrobiales; family Ilumatobacteraceae; genus JAENVT01. The sequence continues at coordinate 4,142 of DATAJN010000123.1, read as the reverse complement.
CCAGCCTTGTTCGCAGTTCGGCGATCTGTTCGGTGGTGAGCTCCTTGGGCTCACGGCCGAGGATCTTTCCGGAGTTGATGACGATCGAGGTGCCGATGTGGCCAGGCATGACCACCGAGGCGCGCAGGTGCGGGGCGTTCAAGCGGAAATCGGTGATCAGCGCCTCGGTGAAGCCCTTCACCGCGAACTTCGCCGCGCTGTACGCGGTATGCGGGATGCCGAGGCCGAGCGACGCCCAGAACCCGTTGATGCTGCTCGTGTTGACGACATGGCCTTCGTTGCTCGCCAGCAACATCGGCATGAACGCCCTGGTGCACAGATACACGCCGCCCCAACAGATGTTGAACGTGGTCTCCCAGTCGGAGCGCTCGTCGAGCACGAAGCTGCCTCCTCCGCCGATTCCGGCGTTGTTGAACAGCAGGTTGATGTGATCGGACTGGTGCACTGCCGCCACGGCCGTGGCGAAGGCTTGTACCTCGGATTCATCGGACACGTCGGCGACGAACGTCGTGATCCGAGTGCCCGCTGGCGCATCCGCCTCGCACATCGCCTGGGTCTCGACGAGGCTGTCGACCGACAAGTCGCACGTTGCCACGTGACAGCCCTCGCTGCTCAGCTGACGGGCGAGCTCGCGCCCCATGCCCGAACCGCCGCCGGTGACCACCGCGATTCGTCCTTCGAACTGTTCCATGGACACCAGGTTGCCACGTCGCCGCGCTTGCGCCACGACCGCTCTCAGCAGCCACAAAGAACGAAAATGTGACTTCCGGCCCTGAAGGTGAAGCTCGACGCTGCCGATACTGAAGGGGCAAGTCGGTCGGCTTGCGCGGGAGGAGCACCCAAACCGATGCGCACCGAAGGCGGAAACGGTGTCGATGTGGAAATCGAGCCAATGACCTCGACCTGGTCACGCCGTTATTTCGCGCTCGGCGTGCTGTTGACGATCGCGTACTTCCTACTGCCTGCCGATACCGCCAAGCTCGCCATCTGGCCGATCCTGGGCCTTTCCGCGGTGATCGGCATCGTCGCGGGAGTCTGGTTGAACCACCCGAAAGCACGGTTCGCTTGGTACTTACTCGCCGCAGGGGCGGCCAGCCTCAACATCGGCGACGATCTCGAGAGCATCCGGAGCTTCGTCCAGCACAGCGAAACCTCGTTCCCGTACACCGACGTTGCCTACGCGGCGATGTACGTCTTCCTGATCGCCGGACTGGCGATACTCGTGCACCGCCGGTCGCACGGTCGGGATCGCAACACCCTCATCGACACGTGCATCATCACAGCCGGTTTCGGGCTGGTGTGGTGGGTCCTGTTGCTCGCGCCGTACTTCCGCAGCGGCGACCTCAGCCTGCTCGACCGACTCACGTCGGTCGCCTATCCGATCGGCGACTTCGTCATCTTGGCCACAGCCGTACGGCTCGTTGTGGGCGGAGGTCGACGTCCCTCCGCGTTCTGGCTGCTCCTCGGAGGCCTGTTCATGCTCATGAGCGCCGACGGGTTGTTCGGCTATCTCAGCATCTCGGCTCAGTTCTCCGAACACAGCATCATCGATGTCGGCTGGATCGCCTTCTACGTCGGTCTCGGCGCGGCTGCCTTGCATCCATCGATGCCAGACCTTTCGACGGCCACAGTCACGGAGCAAACGGTCAGCACTGGTCGGCTGGTCGTGGTCGCGAGCGCGGTTGTCTTGGCCCCGGCGATGCTGTTCGTGCAGGACGCGCTCGGCACCGTTTCCGACGCGACACCCATAGCAATCACGGGCGCGTTCCTGGTCGCCCTCGTACTGGTACGCATCATCGGCCTGGTCCGAGGCGCAGCGGAGTTGAAGAGCGAGGCGCGTTTCCGCGCCCTTGTCGACAAGTCATCCGACGCCATCGTCGTGGTGGATGGAGACGCCCGGATCCAGTACCACACTCCATCGACTGAGGCGCTTCTCGGACGTCGTTCGGCGGAGCTGAATGGCATGAAGCTCACCGACCTGCTCGCCCCTTCGGACGAGCAGCGCCTGCGGGTGATCTTGTCGGAACACTCGCGAACCACGAACGTCGAGTGGCACATCCGCCATGCCGATGGTGGATGGCGCGACCTGGAAGTGATCGTCGTCGACCTCCGCGGGACCGCCGACATCGATGGAATCGTCGTGACGATGCGCGACATCACCAAGCGCAAGCAACTCGACGTGGAGCTTCGCCATCAGGCGCTGCACGATTCGCTGACCGGTCTCCCCAACCGGCTGCTGTTCGCCGACCGGGTCGACCAGGCGCTCAATCGAGCCCGTCGCGAGAACTCGACCGTGGCGGTGCTGTTCCTGGATCTCGACGACTTCAAAATGGTCAACGACAGCCTGGGCCACGCCGCCGGTGACGAAGTGCTCGTGGCGGTCGCCAAACGACTCCTCACGGCAATACGATCGGGTGACAGTGCTGCCCGTCTCGGAGGAGACGAGTTCGGATTCCTCCTGGAGGTCGGCAACGTCGACGACGGCGCCAGGCTGACGGCGCTTCGAATCGAGGAGGCGCTGCAGGCGCCGTTCGTCGTCGGGAACAAGGAGATTCTGCTCCACGCCAGCATCGGGATCGCAGTCGGGTCACCGCTGACTCATACGTACGACGACCTGCTCCGCGACGCCGACCTGGCGATGTATGTCGCCAAACGTCGAGGCAAGGGGCGTTTCGAGCTCTTCCATCCGACGATGCACGAGGACGCGACGCATCGTTTGCAGGTCGCCGCCGAGCTGCTGGGTGGAATGGACCGCGGCGAGTTCGTCGCCCACTACCAACCGATCGTCGACATTCGCAGCAGGGGTATCGTCGGTGCCGAGGCACTCGTGAGATGGCAGCACCCGACGCGCGGATTGCTCATGCCAGACCAGTTCATCCCCGTAGCCGAGGAAACAGGGCTGATCAACGCACTCGACGGATGGATGCTCAACGAGGCGTGCCGGCAAGCCAAGGCGTGGCGCGACGCTGAGCTCACGGACGAATCGTTCTACATGAGCGTCAACATCTCCGCCCGCCATCTGCAACAACCGAGCGTCGCAGAAGACATCCGTGTCGCCCTCGCCGCCTCCGGTTTGCTGCCGTCGAGATTGGTTCTCGAGATCACCGAGACCGCGCTGATCGACGACGTCGATTCGGCGACTGCGATACTCAGCGATCTGAAGCGTGTCGGCGCACGGATCGCGGTTGACGACTTCGGCACTGGATACTCATCGCTCACCCATCTCATCAGTTTTCCCGTCGACATCATCAAGATCGACAAGTCGTTCGTGGATCGCGTCGTCAGCGGTGGCGGTGGCGATGTCATGGTGCGCGCAGTGGTCGACCTCGCCCACACACTCGGACTCACGGCAATCGCCGAGGGGGTCGAGGAGCCGGAACAGGCCCAGGCGCTCGAAGATCTCGATTGCCGCCTCGCCCAGGGCTACCTGTTCTCGCGGCCGGTCCCTGCAAGTGTGATGGCTGCGCTTCTGCAGGTCGACCAACTGGTCGAACGGGTCTGACCGACTGTCGACGCTCAGCAGGTCCAGGTACCGGTAACGTGCACGGCGGTTCCGCTGAACGTTCCGGCCACGAACGGGATCTCGAGATCCACGCTGCCCGATCCATCGGCATTGAAGGTCAGCGAACCTGCTCCGGCGCCGGTGATGGTGCTGGCTCTGTACTCGGAGCCGCCGACTCCATCGGGCAGGTAGTCGGCACTGGCGACGTGATCCGACGGGAACTGGACGGCACCCACCGCATCAGACGTCAACGCGAGCGAGCCGTTGTGTCCACCGGCATCGCCGCGCAACACGACACTTTGCGGGCCCGTTTGGCCGCACGTGGGTCCGCTCGGATCGGGAGTGAGTGCGCTGTTCAGATCTCCGGTGAACGCCAACCCCACCGTTCCCACCACCGCCGCGGGAGGCGCCGTGCTGGCGGGCGCGACCGATGCCGGCGCCATCGTCACTGACGACGATGACTCCGACGACGAGACGGCCGTCTGCACGGGCAGAGTCGTCGGCGACGACGTTGCTTGCGTCGTGGTCGGGCTCGCAGTCGTGTTGCCCGACGATCCGCAGGCGACGATCACTACCGTGAGGCACGCTGCGGTGGCCCATGTACCGACTGCCGCGACCTTCATCTCACGCCCCCTTACGT
>DATAJN010000122.1:0-7487 GCA_036262105.1 Ilumatobacteraceae bacterium | reverse complement strand
TCGCTGAGGGGCAGCGGGGTCGACCAGGCGACAGCCTTGCGGGCGCCGACCGTGCCGGTCCAGCAGGTCGTGTCGTTCCTCGTGCCCAGCAGGAGCTTGCGGGCGAAGTCGGCATCACCGGGCGCGGCGGAGAACAGGTCGACAAGAGGCCCGCTGCCCCTCAGCGATGTGAAGGCAGTTGCCCATGCCAACCACGCCACTGTGAACGACGTACTGGTCACGTGCGTCGCCGGGACCCTGCACACCTACCTCAGCCAGCACGACAGCTACTGCGCGTCGGTCAACTGGATGATCCCGGTCAACCTCAAAGCGCTCGACACGACGCTGCCCGAGGAGCTGGGCAACAGCTTCGCCATCGTCCAACTCGAGCTACCGACCAACATCGCCGACCCATTGGCCGTGCTCGATGTGGTGCAGCACAGGATGGGCCGCATCAAGCACGGACACGAAGCGGCGATCGCCTTCGTCATTCAGGAGGTCATCTCCGGGTTCAGCAAGGCGGTCTACCAGGCGTCGGTCAGCCTCCTCGCCAACCGGGCGATCGGTGTGCTCACCAACGTGCCCGGCCCGCCGGCCGCGGTCTATCTGGCCGGCGAGAAGGTCGAGGGCAGCGTCGGTTGGGCGCCGCTGTCCGGCAACCAGCCCATGTCGTTCACCATCTACACCTACGACGGCAAGGTGTTCGTGGGGATCGCCTGCGATGCCGGCCTCGTCCCCGACCACGAGCAGATCGTCGACGGTTTCGCCGACGCCTTCCGACGGCTGTCGCTCGCCGTGCGCTGACAGCCGCTCAATGGCGTGGTCTCAACCACGCTCTCCGACCACGGCGCCCGCCGACTCCATCACCGGAGGAACACTGGTCGGTGCAGGTGGAGGAAGCGGGCCAGGCTCGTTCGCGCCGGCGTCGAAGGTGAAGGGCGGGTAGCGGTCGGTCATCAGCGCGGCGTACGCGATCACTCGGTACACCCAACGGTTCATTCCCATCACGAAGTCGAACAATCCACGCGGGTAGCGCCCCGTGAACAGCAGTGCCACACCGGCGAAGACGGTGACCAACCCGATCAGACCGAACCCGGCGGCGCGCCCGTCGTTGCCGCCGACGAACCAACCACCACCCATGAAGAAGCCGATGATGATGTAGTGCGGGATGGCGAGCAGCCACCACTTCACCAGTACGAGCCAACGGTTCAACTGCTCTGGGTACTCGATGTCGAGCGTCGCCGGGTAGTCGACGGCGGCGAGCGTGAACGGCGGGTAGCGATCGGTGCCGATGCCCGACGTCGCGTAGTACGTCACTCGCCACGACCAACGCAGCACGCCGAGGTTGAAGTCGAAGATCGATCTCGGATAGCGACGGGTGAAGAGGACGGCGATGCCGGCGACGAACGTCATCACGGCGAATGCGATCCACAAGAAGACGAGGATGATGAAGTGCGGGATGGCGAGGAACCACTTCACCAACCACAGCCCGCGGCTCAGCGGCTCGTCGAGTGTGGCCGTGAGCCGTACCGGCGAGCGACTGGCGATCGGCAGCGTTTCGGCTGGTGCAGCCACCACGGCTGCGGCCGGCCGACGGGTGGCGAAGACGATCAGCGCTGCCGCGGCGCCGAGCAGCACGACGGAAGCGATGCCGAGGCCGATCATCAACCCGATGAGGGCGTGGACCTTGACGCCCACCGCAACGTCGGCGGCCACATGAGAGCTGCCGTCCGGGTTCATCATGACGATCGACCAGTTGCCGGCTTGAACGTCCCATGTCAAGGTCTGCGCGCCCGGTCCGCTGGCCTTGGCGGCCCAGAACGTCTGAGCCGTTGGTGCTGTGGCGCTCGCTGCGCCATCGGTTCGGCGATACTTGACCTGGTCACCTTGTGACCAGCCGATGTTGGTGACCTCCTCGTGGGCGATGCCGGTGAGGTAGCCGTCGATGTCGCTGGTGTGAGCGATGCCGATGAAGATCTGCTCGCCTTCGCGAGCGGTGGCCTGCAACCGCACGGTCGCCAGATCACCATTGCCGAACGGCCATCGATCGGGACGTTTGTCGCTGCCCAGGTCGATGGTCTGCGAATGCACGGCCGCGGTGACGGTCTCGATCCGCACCCGCTGCGACGTGAAGTAGCCGTCACCGTCGCGCTGCGTCGTGTACGCCCAGGTGAGCGCCGATGTTCCGACAAGCAGCGCTGCGCCGATCAGGGCGACGAGACAACCGATGACGAGCGCGACGATCTTGCCAGCCTTCATGGCCGTCCTCCTTGCGCGAGTTCCACCCGCGATGATGCATGACTCGGAATGCCCTCGTCTAGGGCCGAACGTCATCGCCGCTGTACCCGCGGGCGGCCGGCCAGGCCAGTGCACCCTGGGCTGCGGCAACCGCTGTGCTGAACGAGGCCTGCAGCAGGTAGCCGCCGGTCGGCGCCTCCCAGTCGATCATCTCGCCGGCGACGAACGTTCCCGGGAGACGGCGGAGCATGAACGCTTCGTCCAACTCGGCGAATGCAATCCCACCAGCGGTGGAGATGGCCCGTTCGATCGGCATGGTTTCTACGATGACCAGTGGCACTGCCTTCACCAGTACGGCCAGCTCCGTCGGGTCCACTGGCACCCGATTTCCGGTGGCTTCCCGCAGGAGCGACACCGCGACCGGTGTCAGCCCGATCGTGCGACGAAGCGACGTGGCGAGGGAATCCTTCGGCCGGCGACGCTCGAGTCGATCACGGAGGCCTTCAACGGTGATGTCGGGTTGAAGGTCGATGCTGACGGTGCAACGGCCGGCGCGATCGATGGCATCTCGGATCGCTGCGGTGTGAACGTAGACCGGACCGCCTTCGAGCCCGCTCGCGGTGACCATTGCATCGCCGCGTACCGAGCGGCCGGCAACGACGACAGCGATGTTCTTCAGCGGCACGCCAGCAAACCGCTCGGCGAAGAGCCCGGTCCAGTCGACCCGGATGCCGCAGTTGGCCGCACGAAGCTCGCTGACTTCCACATCGGCACGCCGGAACTCGGCGACCCAACCGCCATCCGAGCCGACGCGGGGCCAACTTGCACCGCCGAGCGCCAGCACGGTCACGTCGCCGGTCACCTCCACGGTGCTGCCGTCGGCACGACCGAACAGTGATCTGCGCGCATCGACTGCGCCGTCGGGCGTTCTCGCCCATCCGAGCCATCGATGGCGAACCTCGATCGACACACCCGCAGATGCCAGGCGAGCCATCCAGGCGCGCAGCAACGGCGTGGCCCGCAACGACGCTGGAAACACCTGGCCGGTCGATCCGACGAACGTCGGCTCACCGAGGGACGCACACCACGAACGCAACTCCGACGGGCCGAACGCGCGTACGGCAGCAGAGAGGTGATCTGCACCGTCGCCGTAGCGGGCCAGCAGATCGTCGACCGGCTCGTGGTGGGTGACGTTCAACCCGCTGCGCCCAGCCAGGAGCAGCTTCCTGCCGACCGACGGCATGTGCTCGTACACGGTGACCGCCAACCCGCCGGCGGCGAGCACCTCCGCTGCCATCAGACCGGCAGGACCACCGCCGACCACTGTCGCGGTTCTGGTCACGGCCACGGCCCGAGCCGGGCGAGAGCAAGGGCGACGGCGAGCGTGACAGCGGCCCAACTGAGTGCTCGGAGCGCGCCTTCGAGCGGTGAGAGCAGGGTACCCCTGTCGATGTCGACGGTAGTGCCGTCGTCGTGCACGATGGTGCCGCTGACGTCGCTCGTCTTTCGCCGCAGTGAGCGAGCAGGAGTGGACAGTTGCCGCTGGGCGCTGGACATGAAGAAGGCGAAGACTCCTGCGGCGACAGAGGCGACGTCGAGTCGTTGATGTTGGGCGTAGTAGCCGGTGAGTACAGGGAACGCGCCCCAGCCGGCGGCGAACACGGCGTCGGTGTGGAGGCGACCGCCGAACAGTTCGAGGTTGTAGGCGATGGCGATGACGACACCGATGACGATGAACGCGACCAGTGGGAGGCCGACGCGCTCGACGCCGATGGCGCCGACCACAGCGGCACCACCGATCCCGACGATGGCGGCAATGATGAGGGATCGGCGAGGGATGGCGGTGTTGAGGGGGCGGCCATGGAGCTCGTCGAGTGCGTGCGCGCCGATGCCCACGGCCAGGAAGAACGCAACCAACGTGAAGGCGAGACGAGTCGAATCGACGGGGCCGACGAGACACGCACCGATGACGACGTACGAAAGATGCCACAGCGTGTACGGAGGGTGCAGCATCGTCCACCAGTCGCTCACTGCCCGTCGTGATGCGAAACCTGGGCGGGCGTAGAACGCAGGAGGGAGTGGCCGAAGGCGATCGCGTCTTCGGTCGGGCTCGCTCATCGGGCGCGTTTGCCCCACATGACGATGCCACCGCCGAGGCTCATCGGGCGGGTCTCGACATTGTCGATTCCGGCCTGCTTCCAAGCGGTGATGGTCCAGTCGATCGGGTACTTGCGATAGTGGGTGGTGATGCTCGGACCGAGGAATCGTCCGACGTGGAACCAGGCCCGGCCGCCGGTGACCCAACCGGCGATCGGGAGCACGATTCGGGTGTACACCCACCAGGCGGCCCTCCACCATGGAGCCGTGGGGACGGCGAACTCGAGGCTGGCAATCGCTCCACCGGGTTTCACGACGCGGGCCAACTCGGCGATGGTGGCCGCTGGGTCGGTCACGTACCGCAAGAGATACGTGAACGTGAGCGCATCGAAGGTGGCGTCGGGGAATGGCAGTTGTTCGCCGCGCCCCAGAACCAGGGCGACCCGGTCCTGCAGGCCGACGCCAGCGATGTTGATCGCTCCCTGGTGGAGCATCGTGTCGCTCAGATCGAGGCCGATGATGAAGGCCCCCGTTCGTTCCGCCAGATCCCGTGTGACACGTGCCGGCCCGCAGGCGACATCGAGCACGACGAGCGCTTTCGAGGGGATGATACGGTCGATCATCGCCGTCCGCCATCGGCGGTTCTGGCCCATCGAGAGGATCTCGGCGAGCCGGTCGTAGCGGCCCGCCAGCGGTGCAAACAAGTGTCGGGCAAACACGTTGGGTTGTGTTCGGGATCGGGTGACATCCATCGACTCGCTCCATCGTCGACACAACCCACGGGACCATCCAGCGTGATTGGGGGAGGTGTCATTGTCGAAAGCAGGCTACGACGTGATCGTCGTCGGTGCGGGTCCGGCTGGCAGCGTCGCCGCGTTCGTACTTGCCAAGGGCGGCGCCCGGGTGGCGCTCGTCGACAAGGCAGGCCACGGCCGAGACAAGGCCTGCGGCGACCTAGTGGGGCCGCGCGGAGTCCGTCGGCTCGACGATCTTGGTCTGAGCATGCCCGGCGCTCGAGCCGTCGGCGACATGCTCGTGACGGGGCCGACCGGCGGGCGGGTGCTGCTACCAGCGAGACCCGGACGGACGTACCCGGGTCACGCCATCGTCGTGCCGCGAGCGCGCTTCGATGAGTACTTGCGAGGCGCCGCGCTCGACGCAGGGGCGGTCGACATCCGGGCGCGGGTTGCCTCGGTCGGCGAAGGTTCCGTCATCCTCGACGGTGGTGAGGTCGTGCGCACCGACCTGATCATCGGTGCCGATGGCTCGACCAGCACGACGGCACGCACCGCTGGTCTTGTCGATCAACAACGTGTGCTGTGGGGCTTCGCTGTTCGCGGTTACGTGCCGGCCGAGGTGCCGCTGCCCGTCATCGCGCTGTGGAACGACCAACCGCGGCGCGGCTTCTCCGGCTATGGATGGTTGTTCCCCGGGCCCGATGGCGCGAACCTCGGTCTTGGGCTCGGACTCGGTTCGAGCCGGCTCGAGGCCAGTCGCGCTCAGCGGCAGCTCGACGCCTTTCGTACCCACCTGGTGCATCTCGGGTTGCTCGAGTCGTCGGTCGCATCACCCACGCGCCAGCTCGGTGGGTGGCTGAAGATGGGTCTCGTCGGAACTCGGCCGTCGTCGGGCAGGGTTCTACTCGTCGGGGACGCAGCCGGTCTGGTGAATCCGCTTCAGGGAGAAGGGATCGCCCAGGCGCTCGCCAGCGGCCATGCTGCTGCGCGTGCGGTGCTCTCGGGGCCCGGTGAGGCCGCCGATGTCTATCGGCAGTGGATCGACGTCACGTATGGCAGCTGGGCATCGGTCACCACGCCGGTGCACGCCGGTCTCGTCGGCCACCCACGGCGCATCGCCTGCCTCGCGTCGACGCTCACGGCCCCAGTCATCGGGCCGCGTATTGCTTCGACGTGGGCGCTGTACTGGAACAACCTCACTGACGGCGCCATCAGTACTCCGGCGGCCACGGCGGCGCGCATCGTGCATCACCTTGGGCGGGTCGCGACGACGGGATCCCGCCTCCGCCGCTCGTTGCGCCACGACCTGGGTACGAACGGCGTGGCCGTCAGAACCTGATCAGCAGGGCCACGACAAAGAGCGCGACGCCGGCATCGCCGACGCCTTCCGGAGCCTGTCGCTCGCCATCCGCTGACAGCGTGAGCCTCACGTGGGTCGTACGGCTGCTCTCGGTCGCGCTCATACTGTTGCCGATACCTTGCTCGAGGTACCCGCGATCCGGAGGTCGAAGATGGACGAGAACGCCCCACGGCTGACACGACGTGTGTTCCTGGCAAGCACGATCGCTGCGACACTCGCGGCTTGCAGCGACGGCGATGACGACAGCGCGGCGACGACATCGTCGACGTCGGCTCCGCCATCGACGGCTGCGCCGATCACCACTTCAGCTCCGACCACCACGGCAGCGTCGACCACCACGGCCACTGTCCCGGTCGTGACGTCGGATCCGTTCACGCTCGGCGTGGCATCCGGCGACCCGCTCCCCGACGCCGTGGTGTTGTGGACCCGCCTGCTCCCCGCCGGCGCGCTCCTCGACACAGATGTCGAGGTTCAGTGGGAGGTCGCCACCGACTCCGAGGTCAGCGACATCGTCGCCACCGGATCAGCGTCGGCCGTAGCTGCACTCGGCCACTCGGTGCACGTCGACGTAATCGGATTGCAACCAGACACCGAGTACTACTACCGGTTCCAACTCGGTGAGTTCGCATCACCGACGGCGCGCACCCACACGTTCGCCGCACCCGGTACGACTCCTGATCGGTTCCGGTTCGCGTTCTCCTCCTGCCAGAACTGGGAGCAGGGCTACTACGCCGCCTATCGCGACCTCGTGGAGCAGGGCAACATCGACGCCTTCGTGTTCCTCGGCGACTACATCTACGAGTACGCCAGCGGTGGCTACGCCGATCCGCGAGGACGCCTGACCGGCCAGGCCTTCGAATGTACGACCGTCGAGCAGTACCGCGAGCGCTACACGCTATACAAGGGCGATCCCTTGTTGCAGGCCGCTCACGCAGTGGTGCCGTGGATCATCACGTGGGATGACCACGAGGTGGCCAACGACTACGCCGACGCGAGCGACGAGAAGGACGACCCCCGCGAGGTGTTCCTCGCCCGTCGGGCCGCTGCGTACCAGGTCTGGTACGAGCACACGCCGG
>DATAJN010000121.1:0-4854 GCA_036262105.1 Ilumatobacteraceae bacterium | reverse complement strand
GTGGCGTTGATCCCCGTGATCGCCAAGGACCGGCTCGGAGTCGGTGACGTGGCGTACGGATGGCTGCGCGCCGCACCCGGCTTCGGCGCGGCAGGAATGGCGCTGGTGATGGCGGCGCGCCCGGTTCGTCGTCGCGTCGGTAAGACGTTGCTGACGGTGGTCGCCGTTTTCGGGATCGGTACGGTGGCTCTCGGGTTCACGCGCAACTACGCGGTGGCCTTCGCCGCTCTCGTCGTGCTGTCTGCGGCCGATTTGGTCAGTGTCTTCATACGCGGCTCGCTGGTCCCGTTGTTGACGCCTGACGAAAAACGGGGCCGGGTGCTGGCCGTCGAGTCGGTGTTCATCGGTGCGTCGAACGAGCTCGGCGCGTTCGAGAGTGGCTTGGTCGCCCAGGCGATCGGAACGCCGGCAACGGTTGTCGGCGGCGGCGTGGCGACGCTGGCGGTGGTCGGCATCTGGTGGTTCGCATTCCCGTCGCTGAGGTTGATCGATCGGTTCGAAGACCTCGAACATCGCCCAGCGTCGCTTCCGAGCTGAGGCTCGTCACTCCTGCGCGGCCGCATTGGGCGCGCCGGGCAGCTCGCCGAAAACGGTCAACACCGACCTGATGGCCGCGCTGTCGACGCCGGTGATCAGCGGTGTCGCCGCGGAGTTGCCGATGTTCCACACCCACAGGTCACTGGGCCCGGTGCACCCGGTCGAGCGAACCGACACCACGAGGTGATCGGTGTCGAGCCAACCGATGGGCTCGGTCGACAGGGCCGCGAACACTGAAGGTTCGTCGACGACGGCCTGACCGCGGAAGATCTGCGTGCGGGTGAGACCGGCGCAATCGCCGATTCGCCATGCGATGGCGGCGTTGGCGACGGTGCCGATGGTGAGTCTGGCAAGCGGCTCGGCGCTCTCCGCCACGTTCGTGATGCCGAGCGCCGGAAGGGTGACCGCGTGCACGTGAAAGGTGCCGTTGCCATGGTCGTCGACGAAGTAGACCAGCGCGCCCGACGGATCGGGCCCGATCTCCGTGATGAGAGTGTTGGGATCGGCGTTGCGGGCGATCACCCTCGGGTTCTCGCCACGGTTGCCGGCGACGAACAGCCCCGTCGTGCCGTCGCTCGCGCGACCGGCGGCGAAGATGTTGCGGCCGGCCGGGTGGTAGACGGCCACGTCGGTCTGCTCCAAGAAGCTGATGTCGGTGCGGGTCTCCGGGGCTCCAGCGGTTCGCCACAGCAGATGGTTGTCGGCGACGGCCGGGGCGATGAGCGCCCTGCCCGTCGGGTAGGACCAGGAAACCCGGGTGTTGGTCGCGAAGTACCCGGACGGCAGAGCTTGTGTTCCATCGAACACTGTGACCGAGTTGAGCAGTACGCGATCGCCGGCGGGCGACCATCGCAGGGGTCCGAGGTTGTCGAGCGTCACTTCTGTCAGGCAGGTCGTGGTGCTGTCTGCCGAGTTGATCGTGTACAGGCGCGTGCCGACCTCGAAGGTCACCTCCGGTGTCGGCGGGGCAGCTGAGAACACGCATGCACCACCGGGCAGGACGATCGTGCTCGTCGGCACTTCCACGATCGATTCCGCAACGGTGGTCACGGTCGGCGGCGGCACGGTGTTGCTGGGCGTACCGAGAGGTGCGAGGGTGTCGGGAGTGGCCGAGCCTCCGTCGATGTTGCATCCCGCCACGAGCATCGTCAGGCCAAGCACTGTGACGCCGATGCCCAAGCCGCCGAACTTTCTCATCGGACACAACGGTAGATCTCCCGTCAACGCTCGACGGACGACCGCTCTGTCGTTGATCGCGCTCTGTGTGCTGGCCGCAGCGTGCGCGGCGGATGGCGCCACGCAGGAATCCACCGTTGCTCCGTCGACGTCGATGGCGCCCACGTCGACGGTGGCAGCGCTTCCGGCTTCGACCGTGCCCACCGCGACAACTTCCACCTCGACGACGGTGCCGAGACCCTTGGTGTACGTCTTCCCGTTCACGGGCAAGAAGGTCAGCTACGGGCGCCGTCATCACGACTACCCGGCGAGCGACGTCTTCGGTTGCGGTGCGACCGTGGTCGCACCGATTGGCGGGACGATCGATGAGACTCGCACGTTCGACCCATGGGATCCGAAGATCAACGATCCGGCGACACGGGGCGGGAAGTTCGTGTCGCTGGTGGGTGACGACGGTGTGCGCTACTACTTCGCTCATCTCGACAGCGTCGATGTCGAACCTCGCCAAGTCGTCGACGGCGGCACGCCGCTCGGTGTCATGGGCCAGACCGGCAACGCGAGGAAGTCGGTCTGTCACACACACTTCGGGATCTCATGGCCCTGCAATCACTCGGAATGGGCCGTGCGCCGTGGCGAGATCTGGCCTTGGAAGTATCTCGACGCGTGGCGAAAGGGCGAGCAGCTCTCTCCCGTCGACGAGATTGCGGCGGCTGAGGCCGCCAAACCTGACGCATGCGGCGTCGGCGGATCAGCACCAGGCGTTTCCGATGAATGACGACCAGCTACTTGGAGATGTGAGAGATCGTGATCCACATCGCCAGGGGGATCAGGACCCATGCCATCGCGAGTAGCACGATCGCGTAGACCGCGAAGTTGTACGAGTCGTCCTTCGGCGGGTTGCCACAGGCACCGATCGTCTCGTAGAGGGCCTTGATCGGTTGTTCGGTCGACAGTCGGATTCGCCGGCGAGCGACGCCGGCTGCGTACAACGAGGCCCACGCCAGACCGGCGAACACAATGGCGAAAACGACGGCGAAGACGATCACCCCGACGATGCCGGTGAACGCTCGTTCGACGAGCCACTTGAGCCCGGAGCCGATGCTCGACAGCAACGCTCCGCCGAGAAGGAACGTCGGCAGACCGAGCTGGTCGCCTTTGTAGCCCTGCTCGACCTGCACGGCGTTGATCCGTGCCCGGCGCAACATGGCGTGTTCGCGGCTGCCCCACTCGGCGTTGGCTTCGCGACGCTCGTACAGCCTGCGGATCCGGGTGACCAGGCGATTCTGGTAGCCCTTGACGATCCATCTGGTCATCTGTTGAACGATGTACCCGGCGATCGGCGTGAGGGGCCCGAGCCGGGGCATCTTCGGCGGCCGCACTCCGTTGCGGTCGAGCACCTCCAACGATCTCATCGCCAGGCGATGAGCCTCCTCGAACCGATCCGGCCGCCACAACGCCCGCACCTTCGAGAGCTCTTTGACGATGTCTTGCTCCGGCTTGCCACGCCCGGCAATCTGCTCGAGGATCGCCCCTTTCTCCTCGGCCGTGTCGGCGCGGAGCACCCGGAGGGCATCGATGCGGTCGAGCAGCAGTTCGTCGAGTCGGTTCTCACCCTCGTTGCCGCCTCGGCCCGCTTTGGGCGGCCTCGCCGGAGCGGGATCGGCATCGCTCATCGGCCGCAGGGTAGTGCCTGTCGCGGAATGCACTGGGCAAGTGGCGACGTGCTTCAATGACTGGTCGGACGCGCTGATCAACAAGGGGAACATCAATGAAGAACTTCCTGAAGGAGTTCAAAGAATTCATCGCCACCGGAAACCTCGTCGAGGTTGCCGTGGCTTTCATCCTTGCCCTCGCCATCAAAGCGGTGATCGACGCGTTCATGAACAGCGTCGTGAACCCGTTGATCGGCGCCATCGTCGGCAAGCCCAACCTCGACAACTTCCTGACCATTACGGTTCGCAAGGGCAAGCCCGATCAGGCGATCATCTCCTTCGGCGCCGTGCTGACCCAACTGATCTCGTTGATCATCGTCGGGCTCGTGCTGTTCGTCGCCTTGAAGGCCTACAACAAGATGCGCAAGCCGGCGGATGAGGCCCCTGCAGGCCCCACCGAGGTCGAGCTCCTCGCCCAGATCAGAGACGAGTTGCGGGCTCGCCCCTGACCGGTGACTTGCGGAATTCGTCGGCGCTGGCTCCAATGGAGGGATGCGAGTACGGCGTGAGGTCTCCCTGACCCTGCTCTGCGCCATCCTCGCTGCCTGCTCGGCGGTCGAGTCGGCATCCCCTGATTCGCACGATCAGACGATCGGAGGCGTCGGCGTTCTCCCTGGTGGGAGCGCTGTTTCGGAGGTTGTGGTGGCCTCCGACGCGCCGACAGTCCCCGTCTCGGATGCCACGACCACGACCACGGCCACGACCACGACGGTGCCGCCGGTGACGATCGGCTCGCTGGTCGCCGGCAACAAGCTGTTGATGATCGGCGACTCGATCACGGCGTCGGCGGCCAAGCGCTACGGCGGCGAGTTCTGCAAGGCACTCGTTCCACTCGGATGGCAGGTCGAGGTCGACGCCCAGCCCAGCATGTTCATCGAATTCGGCAACGCGGTGCTCAACAAGCGCCTGTCGGCCAAGTGGGATGCGGCGTACGTGTTCCTCGGAACCAACTACGGCGGCCACCAAGATGCGTATCGCAAGCAGTTGGAGAAGATCGTCAAGCGGTTGGCGCCGACGCCGGTCGTGCTGCTCACCGTCACCGAGTTCGCCGAGAATCGCCGCGAGGTCAACGATGCGATCCTTCTGGTCAGCTCCGAGTTCCCCAACGTTCATGTTCTCGATTGGGGAGCGATCGCCGCAGCTGGCGCCGACTCGATCCTTCGCGGCGACGGGCACCACTTGACCGACAGTGGTCGGGCAACGCTTGCTTCGACGGTGGCCGGGGTGATGGGCCAGGCACCGGTGCAGCCCGGGGGTTGCTTGCCGTCGTCGTTCACCAACGATTCCGGCGGCAACGTGAACGGAAGCGACAATCCTCCGCCGAAGAAGGTCGGTGGCACGCCGACCACCGTCAAGCCGAAGACCTCGACGCCCGTCAGCGGAACCGCCACGCCGACGACCAAGCCGACGACCAAGACAACCGTCACCG
>DATAJN010000120.1:0-7168 GCA_036262105.1 Ilumatobacteraceae bacterium | reverse complement strand
GAGGAGGACGCAGATGTGCTTGAGGTCGAACAGGTCGCGCCAGAAGCCGATCGCATCGACTGCGTCGTCGATCGAACCGACGATCTGGATCCGCTGTTCGTTGCTCTCCTCGACGGTGGGACAGTGGTTGAAGGCCACCTTCGAGCCGTCGGGGTTGCGGTAGCTGCTGAACCGGCCGTACGGCGACAGGAACTTGTTGAACTCGTCCTGGCCCGGTCGACCTTTCACCAGGGCAGCCTCATGTGTCTTGGCGACATGCAGGTTGAGGACTAGGCAGCGGTCCTCGCCGGGACCGACCGGTGTGCCGCAGGCCTCGCGGATCTCGGCGTAACGATCCCACTTCTGCTTCTGACTATCGGCGTTCTTCAGCCAGTACACGGCCTTGTGACCGGCGACCGGCACGTACTCGATGGACTCCGGCGTGGTGACCGGTTGGTAGATGTCGACCTTGCGCAACGGCTTGGGGACGAGCGTGAGCGTGTCGACCATCGTGCCGCGGTCGGGCACGTCGTCGGGGGGGAGCACCAGGTGCTTGCCGCGGTAGCTGAACTGCTCTTCGTACCACGCCAGCTTGATGACCTCCATCGACTCTTCGAAGATCTCGCGGTTGATGCGATCGTGCTCTGCAGACATCGCGTTGTCGCCGCTGGCCACCACGGTGCCCAGTGCCCAGGCCTCACGGGGGACCGTGCCGCGGCCCACACCGAACTCCATCCGCCCACCGGTGATGATGTCGGCGATGGCGAAGTCTTCGGCCAGTCGCAGAGGATGCCATTGCGGTACGACGTTGAACATCTGCCCGAGGCGCAGCCCCTCGGTGAGCATCGCCAGGTGTTGCCCGAACTGGATGAGGTTGGGCAGCACTTCGTAACCCTCGTGCTGGAAGTGATGCTCGGTGAGCCACATCGTGTCGATGCCGAGCTGGTCGGCCGTCTTCGCCCAGGCGACGAGGTTCTTGTAGGTCTCGACGACGGCATCGTTGCCGAAGCGTCGCGCCGTGGGAGCGACCGACGGATCTCCTGCATCGGGCATGGGAACGGTGCAGAAGAAGTTCGAGTCGACGCGCATGGCGCCATCGTACTGCTGTCAGATGCCGGCGGCCGTGCCAACCATCGTCCGCGGATCGGCGGCACCGACCCGAAAGCCTTCGGCGTCGATGACGATCGCGTGAGCGTGCCCGAACCCGCTGTCGTAGGGCGGGCGCGCCGCAACCTTGTGGCCACGTTTGGCCAACTCGGCCATCCACTGGTCCGGCGCGTTCCCCTCGATCGTCACGGTCGGGGCCTCGCCACTCGTCCACGTGTCGAAGCCTGTGGAGGGACCCTGCAGCGCCCACCGGCCGGCGTCGACCGCGGCTGCGGGAGTCTGGCCGTAGTGGAACAGTCGCGCCGCCAGCTGCAGGAGGATCTGCGGCTGGGCGTCGCCGCCCATCGTTCCGAACACCGCTCGTAGGGAACCGTCCGAAGTTGCCATCGCCGGGCACAACGTGTGCGGAGGGCGATGACCGGCTTGGAACTCGGCGGGGTGGCCTTCGCGCAAGTTGAATCCGAGACCGCGGTTGTGCAAGTTGATTCCCGTGCTCGGTTCGATCAGCCCGGATCCGAAGCCGGCCGCATTCGACTGGATCAACGAGACCGCCATGCCCGTGCCGTCGACGGTGCACAGATAGGTCGTATCGCCTTGCCTGCCGGGCGCCCATCGATCGGACGCCTTGTCGGAGTCGATCAAGTCGATCCTTCCGGCAATTGCGCGCAGCAGTTCATCGCCGTCGGCGCTGTCGCTGAGCACGTCGGGGCGGTCGAAGCCGGCTGCGGTCGCCGCTTCGATGAGGAGATGGGCGAACTGCGAGTCGGTGGGATCTGCCGGCAGATCCAGTCGCGAGGCAAGCTCTGCTGCGCCGAGCGTGAGGTAGCCCTGCGAGTTCGGTGGGATGGTCCACAGGTCTACGCCGAACGCTCGAGTCGTCAGCGGCGTGACCCACTCTGGAAGAGGCGTCGACAGATCGGAGTCGCTGTACAGGCCGTTGCCGAGCGCTTTCAACCCCGCACCGAACTCGCCTTGGTAGAACGCGGCGCGACCACCCTCGGCGATCGCCCCGAGGGTTCGGGCGACTCCGGCGCGGCGCACACGCGCGCCCGGCCGAGTGAGCTGGCCGATCAGCTCGGCGAGGTTCTCGCTGGCACCTTCTTCGATTCGTGCAGAAGCACCTACCAGCAAGGGGCTCGCCGCGAATCCGCCGGCTGCGAGGGCGATTGCCGGCGCGAACAGCACCGACAGCGGCAAGCTTCCGAAGCGCTCGTGGAGCGCCACCCAGCCATCGACGCAACCCGGAACAGTGACCGACCTGATGTCGAGGCGGAAGGGCATTCCCGAGCGTCCCTCCGCGCGCAACGCCGCAGCGTCGGCACCCGAGCCGGCGCGCCCCGTGGAGTTGAGCGCGAAGACGTCGCCATCGCTGTGAACGAGCGCAAAGAGGTCTCCACCCATGCCGCACAGGTGCGGGCACGTCACGGCAATCGCCGCGTTGGTGGCAATCGCCGCATCGACGGCATTGCCTCCCAGCACCAGGGCGCGCAATCCGGCTTGGGTTGCCAACTGATCGGCGCTGGCGACCAACGCCTGTGGGGAACGAACGGAATGGAATCGGGGCGAGGCCATGCTCGGAACCTACGCTGCCGCGGTGCAGCGGGTTCTCATCGGGAGGGTCGTTTCGACGTGCGGGGGCGTGACTGTCGTCGTCGGCACGTTTCTGCCGTGGCTGCGCTCGGGCACCCGACTGCGCACCAGCTACGAGATCTTCTCGCTGGTCGAACGATTGGGGATATCGCGGTCTGACGTCGTCGGGTGGGGGCTCCGCCTGTGGCCCGTGCTCCCTCTGCTGGTCGCGTGTGCGGTCACCTTGACGTGGTTCCCGCGACCGTGGGCAACCGGGGTCGCTTCGATGGCTGCGGACGTCTATGCAGGCGTCGTGTCGGCAGCGGTCAGGTCGGCTTCGCCGACTGGAATCATCTCCGTCGAGTACGGGACCACGGTCACCCTGATCGGCGCCGTCGTGTTGGCCGCCGGCACTCTCCTCACGGATCTGGGCGCCAGATTTCCTAGAGGCCAGCGGCGGTGAAATGCGCGTGGCGCCCAGATCCCGGGAACCGGGGTCCCATTTCGTCACTGACGATTCAGGAGTGCCAGACGCCGCGTGACTCGAGCACCTCGCGGAGGATGACGGGACGGTCGGTCATGATCCCA
The DNA here is from genome assembly GCA_036262105.1 of Ilumatobacteraceae bacterium. Classification (GTDB taxonomy): domain Bacteria; phylum Actinomycetota; class Acidimicrobiia; order Acidimicrobiales; family Ilumatobacteraceae; genus JAENVT01. The sequence goes on along the minus strand of DATAJN010000120.1, from coordinate 3,925 downwards.
TCGACACCGAGGTCGAGCAGCCGGTTGATCTCCGCGGCATCGTCGATCGTCCACACGTGCACGTGCAACCCGGCACGGTGGGCGCGGTCGACGAAGCTCTGGGTCACGACGGTCAACGGGCCTTGCTTCACGGGCACCTGTGCAGCGAGGCCGGTGAAGTGGCGGACGAGGCCGAACCGCAGGAGAGCGGTCTCGAGCGGCCCCAGCGACGAGCACAACTCCGGGCCGAGCTCCTTGCGGAGGCGGCGCAATCGAGAGTCGCTGAACGCAGCCACACACACCCGTTTCAAGGGATCGGTGCGCCGCAACACGGCGATCAGCGCATCGACGCCGGCGGCGGACTTGCAGTCGATGTTGACCCGGACGTCGGGCCACGCTCCGAGCAGCTCCTCGAGCTGCGGGATGGGAGCCTTCCCGTCGACCAGAGCCTTCGACACCTCCGACCACGGCAGCTCGCTGATCTTGCCGGCACGGCCCGTGGTGCGCAGCAGGTCGTCGTCGTGGAACGCGACCAGTACGCCATCCTTGGTCACCTGCACGTCGGTCTCCAGGTAGCGATACCCGAGATTGACTGCGTACTCGAACGCCTCCATCGTGTTCTCGGGCTCGTCGCTGGCACCACCTCTGTGGGCGAACGGCAACGGACCCTCCCAATCGAGGAACGGATGACGTGGGGTCATGGGACAAGTATCGTCGGTTGCATGGCTGAAACGATCACTGTTCGCTCGCCCTTCGACGACTCGGTCATCGGTGAGATCCCGGCTCACACCGCCGACGACGTGGCGGCGGCCGTCGCCTCGGCGAAGGCGGCACTGAAATCGCCGCTACCGCTGTGGAAACGGGCGGCGATCCTCGACAAGGCCGCTCAGCTGCTTGTCGAGCGCCGCGATCACTTCGCGACGATCATTGCCAAGGAAGCGGCCAAGCCGATCAAGACGGCGCGTGCCGAAGCAGAACGCGCCGTCGGCACGTTCCAGTTCGCTGCGGCCGAGGCACGCAAGCTGTCGGGGGAGATGATTCCGCTCGACGCGATCTCGGCGGGTGAGGGCAAGCTGGGCTTCACCCTCAGAGTTCCGATCGGGGTCGTCGGCGCGATCGCGCCGTTCAACTTCCCACTGAACCTCGTCGCCCACAAGCTCGCACCGGCAATCGCCGCCGGTTGTCCTGTCGTGCTCAAACCGGCCAGCCAGACACCGTTCAGCTCGCTCGAACTGGCGAAGATGCTCGTCGGCGAGTGCGGCCTTCCCGCCGACTACCTCCACGTCGTCACCGGTGGGGGAGCGACGGTCGGCAACGCCATCGTCGACCATCCCGACATTGCCCTCATCACGTTCACCGGTTCTCCCGACGTCGGCTGGAGCATCCGGGCGCGTGCGCCGCGCAAACGTGTCGGTCTGGAGCTCGGCAACAACGCGCCGGTCATCATCGAGCCTGATGGTGACTGGAAGACGGCGGCCGCAAAGATCAAGATCGCCGGTTTCAGCCACGCCGGCCAGAGCTGCATCTCCACGCAGCGCATCTACTTGCACAGCTCGATCGCCGACGACTTCACCGCGGCATTGGTCGATCACGTCAACACGCTCGTGGTCGGCAACCCGCTCGACGAGGCCACCGACGTGTCGGCTCTGATCTCCCGGCATGAGACCGAGCGCGTGGTGTCGTGGGTCGCCGAGGCCGAGGCCGCCGGCGCAAAGGTGCTCACCGGTGGCGCGCTCGACGACGCCGGCGTGCTGCGTCCGACGGTCATCACCAACGCCAAGCCCGACATGAAGGTCTGCTCCAAGGAGGTCTTCGGCCCAGTGGTGGCCATCGCCACCTACGACTCGCTCGACGACGCTCTCGAACTGGCCAACGATTCCTCGTTCGGCCTGCAAGCGGCGATCTTCACGTCCGACATCGGCAAGGCGCTCAAGGCAGTGCACGCCCTCGACTACGGCGGTGTGCTCGTCAACGAGGTTCCCACCTGGCGAGCCGACCAGCAGCCGTATGGAGGCGTCCGCGACAGCGGCAACACCAGAGAGGGTCCCGCGTACTCCGTCAGGGAGATGACCGAAGTCAAGATGGTCGTACTCGGCGCATGATCCGCTGGGGTGTCTTCGGCGGCTCCAGCCGCATCTATCAGAATGCCTTGAAACCCGCGTTCGACGAAGTCGGGCATGTGGTGGTCGATGCACCCAGCAGGCGGGGCGACGACTTCGCCCCCTACGCCGACATGCTCGTTCGCGACGACGTCGACGCGGTGTACAACCCGCTACCCAATCATCTCCACGCGGAGTGGAGCCATCGCGCCCTCGACGCAGGCAAGCACGTACTGTGCGAGAAGCCGCTGACGATGTCGCCCGCCGACAGCGCCGGCCTCTTCGATCACGCCGAGTCGGCCGGGCTCACGATCCTCGAGGCGTACATGTGGCCACACCATCCGCGAGCCAGGGCGCTGCTCCGGCTCGCCGGAGACGGATCGGTCGGCGCACTGCAATCCGGTCGGGCGTCGTTCAGCTACCCGATGGACATGAGCAGTGGCGACCACCGCATCGACCCGCGGGGGGCGGGGGCGCTCTTCGACATCGGCATCTACTGCATCGCACCCTTCATGATGATTGCCGGTCGCGACCCCGTCGGGATGGCGGCCACGGCGACTCGCAACGAGTTGGGTGTCGACACGGTGATGGCTGGCTGGATCGATTGGGGCGGCGGTTTCAGCGCCTCGTTCGACGTCAGCTTCGATGCACCGCTGCGCAAGCAGATGGCGCTCTCGGGCAGCCTCGGCCTGGTCGATCTGCCCGGGGAACACGTTCCCGGACCGTCCGACATCAGTCAGATCGTCATCGGACGTCGTGATGGTTCCATCGACACCGTCGAATGCGCGGGTGCCAACGCCTATGCCGGCATGGTCTCCCACTTCGAGAACGTCGTCGCCGGCAAGCACGCGCCGATCTTCGGTCGATCGGAGAGCATGCGCCTGGCGGCGATCCTCGACGAACTGCACCGACGCACCGCCGTCGCCACCTGACTCAGATGGAGCGGCCCGCCGCCCGCCAATACTCGTCTTTCAGGAGGCGCTTGTAGAGCTTGCCGGTCGGGTGGCGCGGCAGCTCGTCGCGAAAGTCGATGGACCGCGGGCATTTGATGTCGGTGAGCGATGATCGGCAGTAGGCGATCAGTTCGGTGGCCAGCGTCGCGGCATCTGCCTCGGACTCCGGCATCGTCACCGGCTGCACCACCGCCTTCACCTCTTCGCCGAACTCGTCGTTGGGCACCCCGAACACGGCGACGTCGATCACCTTCGGATGGGTGACCAGTACGTTCTCGGCCTCCTGCGGATACACGTTGACGCCTCCGGTGATCACCATGTACGCCTTGCGATCGGTGAGGTACAAGAAGTTGTCTTCGTCGAGGTAGCCCACATCACCGAGCGTGCTCCAGCCGAGTGGATGTCGCGACGACGATGTCTTCTCCGCATCGTTGTGATACTCGAACGTGGCACCGCCTTCGAAGTACACCGTCCCCGGCTCACCGCGGGGCAGTTCGCGGCCGTCGTCGCCGCAGATGTGCACCACGCAGTTGATGGGGGTGCCGACCGTCCCCTCGTGCGCCAACCACATCTCGCTGTTGCAGTACACGAAGCCGTTGCCCTCTGTGCCCGCGTAGTACTCCTGGATGATCGGCCCGAACCATTCGATCATCTGCTTCTTGACGGGCACGGGGCACGGCGCGGCCGCGTGGATGATGCATTTCAGGGAAGAGACGTCGTATCGCCGGCGGATGTCGTCGGGCAGCTTCAGCAAGCGCACGAACATCGTGGGCACGACCTGGCTGATCGTCGCCCGGTGCCCCTCGACCAAGGCAAGGTAGTTCTCGGCATCGAAGTGCTCCATCGCCACGACGGTGCAGCCCATGGCCTGGGAGGCCATCGAGAAGCGGAGCG
>DATAJN010000119.1:0-3777 GCA_036262105.1 Ilumatobacteraceae bacterium | reverse complement strand
AGCGAACGACGATCTTGTCGAAGATGCCGGAGACCTGCAGAACATCGACCGGAGGCAGCTTCGAAGCATCGGTGACGCCGGTGGTGTCGGCCGTCGGGACGGTGACCGGTGTGGTGGGCGGCGTCGAGGCGTGCGCGGAGGGTGGCAGCAGCGACAGACCGGCCAGCCCGATAAAGGGCGCGATGAGAAGGGTGATGGCTAGCCTGCGCACAAGTGCCTCCGAAGAGCGTGAATCCCCTGCAGTTCCTGACCGATGCTCACGTTGCCATCGTTGCTGGCAAGGGGGGAGTCGGCAAAACCACGGTAACGGCGGTTTTGGCCCGCGCAGCAGCCGATCAGGGACTTCGCGTGCTCGTGGTCGAGCTCGATGGCAAGTCGGCGTTGGCGTCGCTCGTCGGCGCCGACGTGGGCTTCCTGGCGCTCACGCCCTCGGCGGCGCTGGCCGAATACCTGGAGACCCATGGATTGGGTCGCGTCGCCAGGCGGCTGGCCACGACCGGCGTGATCGAGGTGGTTGCCACGGCCGCCCCGGGTATCGACGACATCGTCGTGCTCGGCAAGATCAAGCTGGAACAGAGCGGCGACTACGACCTGATCATCGTCGACGGCCCTGCGGCGGGGCACGCCATCACCTTCCTGATGGCGCCGGCCAACCTCCTCAAACTGATGCGTGGTGGCCCGATTCACACCCAGGCGGCCGAAGTGGCGGGGCTCTTGACCGACCCGGCGCGCAGCCAGGTGATCCTCGTGACTTTGCCGGAGACGACACCGGTCAACGAGGTTGTCGAGACTGCACAGGCACTGACCGACGGTGGCCGGCTTCGCCTTGGTCCGATCGTGGTCAATGCGTACGACGAAGGTGGGGACCTTCCCGCCGATCTTGCCCCAGCGGGGTCGACGCTGCGCGCCGCGGCCGAGTTCCGCAACGGTCGACGCGAGCTTCATCGGAGGGAGACGCAGCGGCTTGCCGACGAACTCGAACTGGCGCAAGTGCGCCTGCCTCTCCTGGCCACGCCGGCTCTCGACAAGGAGTCGATCGCCGAGCTCGCCAAGAGCCTTGGGATGCAGCGATGACCGACCTCGACGCGCTGATCTCCACCGCAGACGTCGTGGTGTGCTGCGGCTCCGGCGGCGTCGGCAAGACCACGGCCGCAGCGGCGCTCGGATTGCAGGCGGCGGGCAACGGACGCCACTGTGTCGTCGTCACCATCGACCCGGCCAAGCGGCTCGCCGACGCGCTCGGCGTGCCGGGGGGATTGACGAACGATCCGGTGCGGCTCCCCATCGAGGGTTCTGGCGAGTTGTGGGCGTTGATGCTCGACACGGCGACGACGTTCGACGGTTTGGTCGTAGCCAATGCCAAGGATTCCGACCAGGCGACGCGGATCTTGACCAATGGGTTCTACCGCAACATCGCCAGCTCGCTGGGCGGCACGCAGGAGTACATGGCCGCCGAGCGCCTACTTGCTCTGCACCTCGACAACCGCTTCGACCTCGTCATCGTCGATACACCACCCACGCGCAACGCGCTCGACTTCCTCGACGCGCCGCGCACACTGACACGCTTCATCGATCACCCCGTGTTCAAGATGATGATGCTGCCGACGCGTCGCGGGTTGCGTGTGCTCAGCATCGCCGCTCAACCCCTGCTGCGATCGATCGGCAAGGTGATCGGCAGCGAGGTGCTCGCCGACGCCGTTGCGTTCTTCCAGGCGTTCGACGGGATGCAGACGGGGTTCCGCAATCGCGCCGACGAGGTGATCGAGCTACTGCACGGTGAGCGAACCCGATTCGTGCTGGTCGCTTCACCCCGGGTCGACACGATCGACGAGGCCCGGTTCTTCGCCGGCCGGCTGGTGGAGAAGAATCTCGGCGTGAGCGCGATCATCGTCAACCGGGCGACGCCCGACTTCGGCGCGCCAGAAGGACAACGCCCCAGCAGCGCTGCCAAGGTTGCGTTGTACGACAACCAGGCCGAGTTGCACGACCTCGCTGTTGCCGAGCGCGAACACGTCGACCCCCTGGTCAAAGACACCGACCGGCAACCGACGTGGGTGCCGCTCCTGGCCGGCGACGTGCACGACCTCGACGGACTCGATCTGATCCGTTCGCTGCTGTTCCGGTAGGGTCGAACCGTGCACATCCTGGTGGGAACCGACGCCGACTACGTTCTCGACGACATCACCGCGGCGCTCGGCGGGCCCGATGTTTCCTTCACGGTGTGCCGCAACGGGCGTGACGTCTCCGATGTCGTCGCTCGGCGCACGCCCGACCTCGTGGTGCTCGATCTGCAGATCGGTTCGATGGGTGGCATGGCGGTGACGATGAGCCTCCGACTCGACGAGAGTGCAGGCACGCTGCCCCGCGTGCCGGTGCTGATGCTGCTCGACCGCCAAGCCGACGTCCACCTGGCCAAACGGTGTGCGGCCGACAGTTACCTGGTGAAGCCGCTCAATCCGCTGAGCCTGAAACGGGCAGCGCGGGCGATCCTCGAGGTACCTGCGGAACCCGAGGCGTGGGAATCGCCTGAGGAAGAACCGGCCACCGTCGGATAGATTGCTCACGCACTTACTACGGGGTGTAGCGCAGCTTGGTTAGCGTGCCACGTTCGGGACGTGGAGGTCGGAGGTTCAAATCCTCTCACCCCGACTCCGCAGGCCGTCGGGCCTGAGCAGGTCACCGAATCTCCGCTCCTGGCGGAGAATTCGTGACTTGCCTCACGCCGACGGTGATCAAGCGTGCTTGGTCACCAGGTCGGCGTAGATCATCCAGCGGTAGTTATCGCCGTCGCAGGTCTGCAGCAGCAAGCGTGCAGCGCCAGTGCCACCGTGGTCCGGTCGCAGGATCGAGTCGAGCGTGGCTGCGCCTGTCGCATGCCCGCTGCTATCGACCACCCTGTCGTTGCTGATGCGCAGGTGAAGCCGGTCGACCACCCGATACGTCGCCGTGGTGGTTCCGTCTGTCACGGTGACGATCGAACCGATGGCGAGGTCAGGGACCGCAGCGAATGGTCCGCCGTGTGATGCACGATGGCCGGCGATCCACAGGGTTCCCGCATCGCCGGGGTGCTTGGCAAGAGCCGTGCTCAGCGCGTCGACGCTGATCATGGTCGCAGCTCCCGAATCGAGAGTCGCTTGTCCACCCGCAAAGACGGGGCACGTGTAGGCGATGTCGGGCATGGCGATCGTCATCAGGGACTCGCCGAGGTCGGTGCGACACGTCGACCGGTTGGCAACAGGAGTGGTGATCGCCAGGGTTGGCGCTTCGACCTCTGACGGCCCGCTCGGCGACTCGACGACAGGCAGTGATACGACTCCGGTGCGGATCGCCGGGGCAAGCGAGAAGCCCTCTCGGGGACCGACCGTTCTGGTCGACAGAAGTTCGGGTGCGCCGCCCGCGGCACGCACGGCACCGACGCCGAAACATGTCATGACGCCCGCGACGAGGGCAATGCCGATGACGGCATCAGGCGCGAAACACGTGGGTGTAGACCCGCTCCAAGAGGATTCATTGCTGTGCGCACGTTCCCTTTCCGGCTGCATCTCCCGACGGGACGTCGACGAGTTCAGAGCCGAGGGGTGGGTTCGCGGTAGCTGCTCGCCGGACAAGCGACCATGTCAGTCCGGAGGATCAAAGCTTCCCTCTCGCCGAGCAACATAGGCGCGGCGATGGTCGAGTGGCGACCGTCCCCTTGGCAACGTCCGGGAACTACTCGGTTCTCGGCGCATCCACTGTGACCAACACAAATCCCAGCGTGCTCGCCCAGAGCGTCGGGCT
>DATAJN010000118.1:0-11247 GCA_036262105.1 Ilumatobacteraceae bacterium | reverse complement strand
CTCGCCGTTGTCGGATGTGCAGCCGTCCTCGGCGCAATCGGGCTGATCGCCAACCGCTACAAGTCGCCGATCACGCACAAACCCACCGGTGTCGCCTACCCGGTGGTGATCCTGATCATCGTCACGTTGGCCATGAGCTATCTGGCCCAGCGTCGCCGCTTCGGCCGCTACGTGTACGCCTATGGCGGCAACCCCGAGGCCGCTGAGTTGGGCGGCATCAACACCCGCAAGACCATCATGCTCACGTTTGTCGTCATGGGGATCCTGTGCTCGCTCAGCGCCGCAGTGCAGACGGCACGGCTCAACGCGGCGGTCACCAACCTCGGCGTCCAGAACGAGCTCGATGTCATCGCTGCGGCCGTCATCGGCGGCACGTCGTTCTCGGGTGGGATCGGGACGATTCCGGGAGCCGTCCTGGGAGCGGTCATCATGCAGTCGTTGCGCTCGGGAATGGTCTTGCTCAGGATCGACTCGCCGTCGCAAGACATCGTGGTCGGCGTGGTGCTGGTCACGGCGGTCACCGTCGATGCCATGCTCCGTGTGCGGCGAAGGTCGGGAGTCGCCGGAGCGCTGCTCACTGGTCTCATCATCTCAGCAATCGTCATCCAGACCGGGCGTGGATCATGAGCGACGCCTCCACCACCCCAGAACCGAGCAGCGCCGCTCGCGTTCCTCTCGTCGAGCTGCGCGACATCCGCGTGGCGTTCGGTGGCCTGCACGCCGTCGATGGGGTCACCGTCGATCTCTATCCGGGCGAGGTCGTCGGTCTCGTCGGCGGAAACGGCGCCGGCAAGTCCACACTGATGCACACCCTGTCCGGGGCCCACCCCGCCGACTCCGGAGAGATCCTCATCGACGGCGAGGTCGTCACCATCCACAACCCCCGCGACGCGCGACAGCACGGGGTCGAGGTGATCTACCAGAAGCTCGCCCTGGCCGACAACATCGACGCGGCAGGCAACGTGTTCCTCGGTCGGGAACTGTGCTCGCAAGCCGGATCACTCGACGACTCGGCGATGGCCTCCGCAACGCAGAAGGTGATGCACCGATTGAACCCGCGGTTCAAGAACCTCGTATCGCCCGTCAGGTCGTTGTCGGGCGGGCAGCGACAGTCGGTAGCGATCGCCCGAGCCGTGCACTTCAATGCCCGGATCCTCATCATGGACGAGCCCACAGCGGCCCTCGGCCCGGCAGAGACCTCGCAGGTGCGCGACCTCGTCACCCAGCTGAAGGCGGAAGGTATCGGAATCTTCCTCATCAGCCACGACATCCACGATGTGTTCGACCTCGCTGATCGGATCAGCGTGATGTTGCAGGGCGAGCTCGTCGGCACCGTGAACAAGCACGATGTGACGATGGACGAGGTCCTGGCGATGATCATCGTCGGCAAACTTCCCGGCGAGGTGTCACGCGAGGAGCTGGCCGAGCTCCACGGTGAGTCGGTCCCCGACAATCAGGCATGACGGTCGGGACTCCGACCTGACGCGTGCTCTCCCTTTTTGCACGCCTGTGGAGTGTTTCGAGGTACCCAGGCAGGCGTGAAACACTCCACACCCCGCCGGTGGAGTCGTTCGAGGTACCCAGGTGGGCGTGAAGCACTCCACAGGATGAACGTAGGGCGCGACCATCGCGTTATCACCACGCCGGGTGTGCGATGGTCAGTGATGTCATTCGGTCAGTCCTCGGGGCCGCCGGCGTCGGGGAAGCAGGTGCGTGACCTGCTGGAGCTGCTCGGCGCTGCCGGCCACGACGGCTTCCGCGACGCCCGCGGCCCGTTGGGATTCAATCAGCGGCAGGCCGCCGGCAAGTTCTCCCGCGACGAGGCGCAGGCCTTCATCGACCAGCTCGAGGAGGATGCGCACGGGCAGGAGTCGGCGTCCGTACCGCCGCGGCCGGCGACCGTTCGCGCGGCAACGGTCGTTCGTCTCACTGCCGCGGAGCGGGCGATGCGCGCCGTCACCGACGAAGAGCTGCTCGCCGAGATGCGCCGCCGCGGGTTGATGATCGAACACTGACCGCGGAGCGGGCCGGGCACTGGGCCCGACCCGCTCGCGCCACTCAGTCGTGGTGGTGGTGGCCTCCCTGAACGGCGTTCAGGGCGTTGACGATGCCGTCGCCATAGATCGAGTTGCGGGAAGCATCACCCACGCATGGTGCGTCGTACGACGCGTCCCGCCCCTCGTCGGTGTAGGTGATGACCGGGGCCGGGCAGGCAACGTCGGTAGCGGTGCGACGCAGGATCCGCTCCACCCTGTCGGGTTTCATGGTGAGACCACCATTGTGCCGATCGTGATCGCCGAACTCGCTGACGATCAACGCGGCGACTCCGACAGCGTGCGGCGAAGCCATGGACGTGCCCTGGATGAGTTGCCAATACGCACAGTTTTCGGGCCCTGGCGCGCTGCAATCCGCTATCACGAAGTCGTCGAGCGGCTGGCCGGTGATGTGATCGACCTCATCGCTCAGCATGGCGACGTTGTGGGGCATCGGCCCGAGAATCAAGTTGCCCGCAGTCTTGAACTGGGGAGTGCCGAAGAAGTCGCGGTAGAACCCTCCCGGTGCCGACACGTCGTTCTGTTCGAGCCCGTGGTTCGAGTAGTCGGCCTTCTTGGTGCTCGGGCCGACGGAGGACACGGCGATCACGTGGTTCGCTTCCGTCGGCATTGTCAGGCAGGTCGCATTGTCGATGGTGCGCTTCTTCGCGGTGTCGGCCGGATAGTCGGGGCTGATCTCGTCGGTGAGCGGGTTGCCGATGTCGGTGTTCTCGTTGCCGAGCGCGGCGACCATCGTGACGCCGCGGCGATGGGCGAAGTTGATGGCCCGCTGTGTGGCTGCCACGATCGTTCGCTGTTGCATCTGTTCGTCAGCGCTGTCGGCCGGGTTGGCCTGGCAGTTGTAGAGCCACGGGTCGATGAAGAAGCTCATGTTGACGACGTCGACGCCGATCTCGCCGGCGTAGACGAGCGCCTTGACGACCGGCTCGAGGAACATGAACCCGGCGTCCTGTCCCACGCGGATGTTCACGAGTGTCACGTTCGGAGCGACGCCGGCCATGCCGATGCCGTTGATCGGCGCGCCGATCTCGCCGGCCACATGTGTGCCGTGGCCGTCGTCGTCCTCGTTGACCGGGTCGACGCAGCTCGGGTATTCGCACGGACCGTCGAGTTCGGGGATGTCGGTGACGAAGTTGCGGCTCAGCTTCTCGTTGAAGTTCGGGGCGATGTCGGGATGGGTGCCGTCGATCCCCGTATCGAGCACGCCGACGAGCACGCCTTTGCGGCCAGGCTGCTCGCTGTACGAGCCGTCAGGAGTTGCGTCGATCATTCGCATGTCCCATTGCAGGTCGGCGAGTGGCTCGGCCTTCGGGTCGCGATGCCGGTCGTCGCGAACGGTCGCCGCAGCCGCGTTGGCTTCGGCTCGCGCCTCGGCGTTGACGGTGTCGGTCTTGGGAAGCGTGCCCACGACGCGGTTGCTGGCAACGCCTGCAACCCCCACCTGCGCGTCGGCAGTGGCGGCGAAGCCGGATTGGTCGGATGTGGCGATCACGGCACCGATCTCGTCGATCTCGTCGACCACTTGACCGCCGGAGGCAGTCACGGCGGCGCGTGCTGCGTCGAGCGATGCCGTGTCGTTGGCGAGTACGAGATACGTGTCGGTCGTGGTCGCAGCGGCCACAGAGGTCGTGGACACAGATGGGACTATCAGCGAGCCGGCCACGAGGGCCGTTGTCGCAAGCGCAACTAGTGCACGGCGTTGTGCTGTCATGTTGTGGCTTCCTTCAGTTTTGCGGCCGCCCGCTGCTGGCACCCTACGGTCAGCGTTCCGCTTTGTCGAGAGCTGAGCCGGGTTCGTCTTCCGATCGGCTAGAAAATGCACACGACCACCGAGGGGGCAACGTGGCACAAGTGCGCTGGATAGAAGACAACGTGTACAACCCGAAGCTCGGGTTCTGGAGCCGTGCGAACGTGGGGGAGGTGCTGCCCGATCCGCCCAGTCCGCTCGGCTGGGACATGGTCTTCGAGGGCGGCACTGTGCTCGGCTGGCGCGATTGCATGGTGAACCGGCTCGGAATCGGCGACGACGAGGTGCATCCCACACGCCCGGAGGTGGTCGGCCTGTTCGGAGGCTACGCCTACCTCGGCATCTCGCTGCTACGGGTTTGGGCTGCTCGCACGCCCGGCTTCACGCCCGAGTTGCTAGACGCTGCCTACTTCGCCGGCAACCCCGACATCCCGCCGTACGTCGCTGAGCCATGGCACCAGAACCCGCAGACCACGCAGGTCATGGCGGGCTGGCTCGGTTGGGTGATGGGCGACCGCAACCAGTACGAGCTCGAGGCCGACCGCACAGCTGCTCGCCAGTTGCGCGCCGATCGTCCCGACCTGTCGTGCTTGACCGATCTCGAGCTCTACGAACGGGCCAGCGCGCTCAAGCCATTCATTCGCGCGCTCTTCGATCAGCACATCAACCAGTCGGCTGCTGCATCGATCGCTCCCGGAATACTCGGAGCGGTGTGCGCCGCCATCGGCAACCCGACCGCTGCCATGCGTCTGCTCGCCGGCATCGGTGGTGTCGACTCCGCCGAGCCCGCGTTGGCAATGTGGGACATGTCCCGAGAGGTGCGGGCGAGCGTGGCGCTGACACACCACTTCGAGTCGGGCACCGATGGTCTCACCGACCGGCTGCACGCCAACGCTTCCGCCGAGACCTCCGCCTTCGTCGCGCGGCTCGAAGACCTGCTTGCGGAGTTCGGCTCGCGTGGCCCGAACGAGTGGGACATCCATTCCCACACCTGGGAGACGCAACCCGACCTCGTGCTGGCCGCCATGGACCGCATGCGCCACGCCGACGACGCAGCCGCACCCAGCGGGCACCAGGCGACGGCCGAAGCCGAGCGGCTGCGAGTCGGCGCCGAGATCGCCGCCATGCTCGCAGGCGACCCCGCAACGCAAGGGCAGTTCCTAGCGGCGCTCGCGTCGGCCTGTACGTTCCTTGCCGGCCGCGAACGCTCCAAGACCAACATCATTCGCGTCGTCCATGAGGCGCGGATGAGCCTGTGGGAGATCGGCCGCCGCGCTGTCGACCGCGGCGAGCTCGACGCCGCCCGCGACATCTGCATGCTGTTCGGTGACGAGGTGCATGCCTTGGCGTCGGGCACGCTCACGGGTACCCGCGAGCTGGCGTCCGCTCGTCGCGCTCACCTCGAGTGGCTCGGCACCCTCGAGCCGCCGTTCCTGTTCGACTCGTCACCACCGCCCAACACGACTTGGCCGAAACGCGGCCGCAACCGTCCACCCCTGGCGAGCGTCGGCGATGTGCTGGGCGGCTTGCCCGGTTGTCCAGGCGTTGCCCGCGGTCGTGCCCGCGTGGTGCTACATGCCAGCGACCCATCCGCGCTCGAACCGGGCGACGTGTTGATCGCCCCGATGACCGACCCCGCATGGACTCCGCTGTTCGTGCCTGCCGCGGCAGTGGTGGTCAACGTCGGCGCGCCGCTGAGCCACGCCATCATCGTCAGCCGCGAGCTCGGCATCCCATGTGTCGTGTCCGTGCACGAAGCGAGCGACCGCATCCCCGACGGCGCGCTGGTCGAGGTGAACGGCGACACGGGCACAGTCACGGTGCTCGAACTGCCGTAGCGCCGACAGTCGGTCGAACACTGTTCTCGAACCGAGGCAGAATGCACCGCGAACGACATTCGACACCGACGAGGAGGACAGACAATGTTTGTACAGGTGATGAAGGGGAAGACGAGCGATCCGGCCAAGCTCCGGTCGCAGGCAGCCCGTTGGCAGAGCGAGGTGCGGCCTGGCGCTGTTGGTTTCCTCGGGGGCACCGGCGGCATCGCCGACGATGGCACGTTCGTTCTGTTCGCCCGTTTCGCCGACGAGGCTGCAGCACGGGCCAATTCCAACCGAGCCGAGCAGAACGCATGGTGGGAAGAGACGGTCGGCTGCTTCGAAGGCGAGCCCACTTTCCGTGAGTCGAGCGACATCAGACTTCTCCTCGATGGGGGCTCCGACGAAGCGGGGTTCGTGCAGGTGATGGAAGGCAGGGCTGTCGATCGAGCGAAGGCTGAGGCGTTCGAGACTCCGGAGCTTCTCGAACAGCTGCGTGCGGCGCGCCCGGAACTGCTGGGCGGAATCCGTGCGTGGTTCGACGGAGGCGCGTTTGCCGAGGTGGTGTACTTCACGAGCGAGGAGAGCGCCCGTAAGGGCGAGTCGTCGTCAGACTTCGCCGAGCCTCAGCAGGAATACCAAGACCTGTATCAGGACACGACGTTCATCGACCTCCGCGACCCGATCCTCAACCGCCCCTGATCGGCTCACGCCCACCATCGATTCCGCGTCACGACCACACGTTCTTCATCCAACACAGTCGGGACGTGTTCGCCGACTAGTCACGTGGTGCAGGCCGGCAGTGCCTACGGTGACGGTGTGTCCGACTCCCAACGCTTCGACGCCGCGTATTACCGGCGGTTCTACGGTCGCCGTCCGGTGCACGATCGGCGCCGCATTGCCCAACTCGGCGCCGGAGTGGTGTCGATGGCTGCGTGGTGGCGAATCCCGATCCGCTCGGTGCTCGACGTCGGTGCCGGCAAGGGCTACTGGCGCGACTGGCTGGCATCGGCGCATCCGCGCGTCGGCTATCACGGCCTCGATGTCAGCGAGCACGCCTGCCACCGCTATCGCCACGAGCTCGCCAACATCGCCCGGTGGGCTCCGCCTCGGCAATACGACCTGGTCGTGTGTCAGAGCATGCTCCAGTACCTCGACGATGCTGATGCGGCGACGGCGATCGACAAGTTGTCTGCCGCGTGCCGCGGGTTGCTGCTGCTCGAGGTGCCGACGGTCGCTGATCGCCAGACGGTGATCGATCCGGCGTTCACCGACCTCGACGTGCACTGGCGCACCGGAACGTGGTATCGCCGACGGCTGAGGCGCGGCTTCACCGAGATCGGCGGAGGGCTGTGGCTCTCGCGGTCGAGCAATGCGGTGTTCTTCGAACTCGAACACGCTCGCTGACCCACCCCGTCATCCAGCTTGCGTGGGCGCGACACCTGAACTCGCGCTTCCACGATCGCGCCCAAGCAGCCTCTGTGGGCGGGGGACATGAAGTGGGGATTCTGGTTTCGCGCCCAAGCAAAGGGGGTGGGAGCTTTGGTGATGGAGTGGCGGGGTTGGGCGGTGTAGAACTTGCGGCGGGAAACGTCGGGCGCCTGGGAGGGGAACCATGCAGACATCGATTGTCGACGCGCCACCCGGTCGTTCGCGGCCAAGGGTTCAGATCGTTCCGCTCGCCGGCCTCCCGGTGGTGGCCGGCCTCTTGACGTTCGTGGTCTACGCAATCGCCTCGAACAAGTTCTGGCCACTGATGCTGTGCCACGTCGCCGGGGGTGCGCTGTGGACCAGCATCGACTTGTTCGTCGGCCTGGCGATCGGGCCCATCATCGGCGGCATGTCGCCGGCGGCCCGCGCCGAGTTCTCGGCGAAGTTCATGCCGAAGATGGTCATCATCATGCCCACCGTCGTCACGATGACCCTGGCCACCGGATTGCAGATCGCACTGCACCTCGGCACCCTCGGTCTGCAGAACCAGACGCGCAACTGGCTCGTCGCCTCCATGGTCGTCGTCGGGATCATGTCGGTCATCGCCCTCGGAATACTCGAGCCGGCCAACATCGCCGTGCTGTGGGAGATGAACAAGCCCAAGCCGAACCCCGAGATCATCGGCCGGATGATGAAGCGCTTCGTCTACACCGCGGGCATCACGGGCGTCATGCAGATCGCCACGCTGATCATCATGACGAGGGTGGCCACGCTGTGAGCGCCGAACGCAAGTTCCCGAAGGCAGTCGAGGTCGCCACCGTTTCGCTGGCCGCCGTCGTGACGGGTGGTGTGTGGTTGGGCTCGTATGCGCCGCGTCGACCACCGCTGGGTCTGCCCGCGGTGCTGCTCGTCATTGCCGGGGTGTTGCTGCTGGCAGGCATCATCATGATCACCAGAGTTACCGGCTTCTCGTGGAACACCTTCGTGCGCGTGGGGCGATGGGCGCTGCTTGCCTACGTGATCGCCGCCGGCATGATCGAGTTCGCGTTCGTACGCAACCACACCCGTGGCGCACCGCTCGCGGTGGTCACCGGCATGCTCGTGGTCTTCGCACTCGACGTGCCGTTCATCATCGCAACCACAGTCGCCCGCTACGACGATTGACCGCTGGAGCTCGGGGCCAAGGCGCGCAACTGACGCGCCAACTCCTCGGGTATCACCGGATTGAAGAACTCTTCGCAGGCGACTTCCGCCGCGGCGATGAATCGGGCAATCCCGGCGCTGCGCCATGGCGACACGATCTCGATGTTGAACCACGACTCGGGCCACTGCTGACCGTCGGTCGGCCGTTGGTACAACCACATCATGTACGGCAACGGCTGGTCGTAGAGGCGGTCGAGACGGCCGAACAGATCGACGAGCATCATGGCCAGGCCATCACGCCCGGCGTCGTCGAGCGATGGGAGATCGGGAACTTGAGTCTCAGGGGCGATCGTGATCGCGATCGGAAATGTCGACGCCTCGGGAACGCACGCCATCCACCCGTGGGCTCGCGCCACCATCCGATCCCCGCAGTCGGCCTCCGGCTTCCAGCCCGCGGCAAGCAACGATGCCGGGCGACTGGGGACGTGGTCGTACGCGTAGATCTGACCATGCGGGTGGGCGATCGTGGCCCCCACTTCGGCGCCGCGGTTCTCGAAGACGAGGACGAAGTCGACGTCGTCGCGTTGCCCCAGTGCCTCCGTGCGTTGTGCCCACAGATCGATGACCTTGCGCACGCCGTCTCGTCCGAGTGACCACAGCGTGGCGTCGTGCTGCGGTGTGTACAGGACCACCTCGCAGCGATTGCCCTGCATGGCCGGCCACCGGTTCGGGAACCAATGCACGTCGTAGGGCAGGGGCGCCTCGAGGCCTCCGACGCAAAAAGGGCAGCCGGTCGACGGCAGGTTGGGTCGTGCCTGGCGCGCGCCAACGACGTGTACGACCGTGCCGAGGTACGGGTCGATGCGCCGGTCAGGCCGCACGGGCACAGTCGTCAACCTTCGAGCCGGGCACCGCTGGCAGTATCGAACACATGCATCCCGACGACGTCGGGCATGAGGTGGATGACCTCACCGGCCTGCGCCGCATTGAGGCCATGGGTTCGAGCGACGAGCGTGCGCGTGGGGTCGGCGGTCGGCGAGGCATACACGAACGAGTCGGACCCGAGCTCCTCGATCGCGATGATCGAGGCCTCGATCCCGTGGTCGCTGAGCCGCAACGATTCCGGTCGCACGCCGATGGTGACCTGATCCGATGTCAGGTCGCCGCGCTGCGACGCGGTGATGGGAAGGGTGACGTTGGCGAAGGCCAGACCGTCGGGTGTCGTGGTGCACTGCAGCATGTTCATTGCCGGTGACCCGATGAACCCGGCCACGAACGTGTTGGCGGGTTTGGTGAACAACTCACGCGGTGTTGCGCACTGCTGCAGGACACCGTCTTTCAAGACGGCGACGCGGTCGCCCATGGTCATCGCCTCGACCTGGTCGTGGGTGACGTACACGGTGGTGACACCGAGCCGGCGCTGCAGCGCGGCGATCTGGGTGCGCGTCTGGACGCGCAGCTTGGCATCGAGGTTCGACAACGGCTCGTCCATCAAGAAGACCTTTGGTTGGCGAACGATCGCCCGGCCCATGGCCACGCGTTGCCGTTGCCCGCCGGACAGCCTGGCCGGCTTGCGGTCGAGGAACTCGACGAGGTCGAGCAGCTCCGCCGCCTCTTTCACGCGGGCGTGGATCTCGTCCTTGGGCAGCTTCTTGATCTTGAGGTGGAAGCCGATGTTCTCGGCGACGGTCATGTGCGGGTACAGCGCATAGCTCTGAAAGACCATGGCGATGTCGCGCTCGCGAGGAGGAAGCATGGTGACATCGACGTCGCCGATGTGCACATCGCCGGTGTCGATCGGCTCCAGCCCTGCCAGCATCCGCAACGTGGTTGACTTGCCGCACCCCGATGGTCCGACGAGCACCAGGAACTCGCCGTCGAGGATCTCCAGATCGAGCAGGTTGACGGCGGGCACCGTCGTGCCGGGGTACATCCTGCTGGCCTTCGTGAAGGTCACCGTCGCCACTACGCCATCCTCCGCAACTCCGTCATGGTTGCATCATTGTCGTTGAACAATGGATCGGCGGTAACAACATGACCAACGTGTTCGGCCAACACGGTCTTGGCCGACGATGGGATACCGGTGTCGGTGATCATCGTCTCGGCCGCGGACAGCGGCGCGATGCTGCTCAACCCGGTGACGTTCCACTTCGTGTGGTCGGCCAACACGATCAGTCGGTCGGTGGCCGCAACGAAGGCGCGGTTCGTCTCGGCCTCCATCAAGTTGGGCGTGCTGAAGCCGGCCCGTTCGCTGATGCCATGCACGCCCATGTACACCGAATCGAGATGCAGCGAGTTGAGGGTGCCGGTGGCCACGGGGCCAACGAGGGCGTCGGACGGAGTGCGAACACCGCCGGTGAGCACGACCGTGCGGTCGGGGCGATGCGACTGGTGCAAGACCTCGGCGACCCGCACCGAGTTGGTCACGACCGTGAGATCGGCGATGTCGACGATGTGATAGGCGAGCTGCCAGGTGGTGGTGCCGGCCGTGATACCGATCGCGCCGCCTGGGCGCACCATTGCTGCAGCGGCCATCGCGATGGCGTGCTTCTCACCCATGTTGCGCAGCGACTTGGCCTCGAAGCCGGGCTCGTCGGTGCTGCGTTCGTCGCGCAACGTCGCCCCGCCGTGCACTTTCACCAGCAGACCCGCCTCGTCGAGGATGTCGAGGTCGCGGCGAACGGTCATGTCGCTGACGCCCAGCAACGTGGCCAACTCGGTGACGCGAACTGCGCCACGCCGGCGCACTTCGGCAACGATCACCTCGTGGCGCTGGCGCGCCAGAGCGCGCTGTGTGGTGCTGTTCATGTCCCCTCGACCATGGACCGTAGCCTGCCCCTCGATGTGGGGAAAGTCAACACTATCGAACACTAAAAAGCCACGATCTTGTCCAGATCCGGTGAGTTCTCCCCACATCGCACAATTTGTGTTTGAAATCCGAACATTAGTCTTGACAGCACAGAACGTACATGACCTGTTCACGTGTGCTTGTCCAACCACCACGGGCAGCGACCGCATCGTCGAGATATCCATGAGGGGGAGCAGTGTCTGAAGG
>DATAJN010000117.1:0-4626 GCA_036262105.1 Ilumatobacteraceae bacterium | reverse complement strand
TTGTCACCGACCTCCTCGCGTATGGCGAGGGCACGCTCGTTCATCGTTTGGGCACGCTCGATGTCGCCTTCGTTTTCTGCAACCAGCGCGAGATTGCTGAGCAGGCTGCCAACCCCAGCTTGGTCGCCGAGCCGTTCGCGTACTTGCAGACTCTGCTCGTAGGCGGCACGAGCTGCCTCGTAGTGACCTTGCTGTGAGGCGAGAGTTCCCTGCAGATGCAGGACGAGCGCCACGCCGGCATCGTCGTCGATGCGCGAGAAGATGGCACCGGCCTCGCCCAACTCCTGCCGAGCTTCTTCGAAGCGCCCCTGTTTACGCAGCGATTCGGCCAGATCGGTGTGCGCTCTCGCTTGTCCTTCTTCGTCTCCGAACCTCTCGCAGAGCTGGACGGCCTCCCGGTAGCTGGCCTCGGCCTCGGCCCAACCACCGCGCACTTCGAGCACCTTGCCGAGGCGACGGAGCACTGCGGCTCGTTCACTCTCTGGCACGAGTGGCAGTGCCCGTTGGAAGTACTCGGCTGCCGCGTCGTTTGCATAGCGGGTCTGCGCGGCGATCCCGGCGCGCACGGTGTAGTCGCGCTTCTTGGCGTCATCCTGACCGAGCCAGTAGTGGTAGGCGAGCAGGTCGAGGTTGCGTTCGATGGACTGCGGGTCCGCGGCCTCGACGTACGCGCCGGCCCTGTCGTGCAACTGGGCGCGCATAGCGAACGGCAGGCTGTCGTAGGCGACATCGCGGGCGATGACGTGACGGAACAGCCACGCCCGATCTTCGGGTCGATCGACCCTGACGAGATCCGCCTGGCGGGCCACTTCGAATCTTGCTTCCACCTCGTCGAGGGAACCGAGATCCGGGTACACGCCCTGAACGAATGGTGTTTCGAACGTTGGCCCGATGACGCTGGCGACTTTGAGGGCGGTACGAGGAGCCTCGGCCAACATGTCGATACGGCTTTGCACGAGGCGAAGCAAGGTGTCGGGTATGTCGAGACGTCGGAACGCCGCACGGTCGGCCGGATCGATGCCGCGGCCATGTACGAAGTTGATGAGTTCTTCGAGATAGAACGGGTTGCCCTGGGCGCGCTGGATGATGAACTCGACGAGCTCGGGGGCCGGGTTGACCGCTGCGCCGAACAGTTGCTCCAACTTGGCCCGCAACACGAGGTGGGCGTCGTTCGCTCCGAGCTCGGCGAGGTTCAGTTCTTGGTAGCTCGGAACTCGTTCGAGGCCGAGCCCGCCGCCAGGCGCGTCGGCGGGCCGGTAGGCGAGCACGAACAACACCGGTAGAGAGGCCGACGCGAGCACCAACTCTTCGAGCAGATCCCTCGAGAGTTGGTCGATCCAGTGGCAGTCTTCGAGGACGATCGCCAGCGGGCCACTCGCAGCTCGGGCGCGAAGCAGGTCGACCAGAAGCGACTCCAACGACGTCTTGCGAAGCTTCGCATCGAAGGTGCGGGTGAGGTCGTTGTCGTCGATTCCCACGCCGATCACCGTCGCCAGCAACGGCCCGCGGCGGGCGTGGTCCTTGGAGATCGCGCTCAACCGGCGAAGCACCTCTTGGCGTTGTGAGTCTTCGTCAACGTCGTCATCGACGCCGAGCAGTGTGCGCCACACGTCGCGCCACACGAGATAACTCGTCGTGCGCCCCAGGTTCTGCGCTTCGCCCCAAGCCACAGCGATACCCGCAATGGCGAGGGTACGAACTACTTCGGCGACCAGTCGTGACTTGCCTCGACCGGCCTCTGCGGCGACAGCGACGACGCGTCCCTGACCGCCGGCAACATCGTCGACGGCTCGGGCGAACACGCCCATCTCGGCATCTCGACCCACCATTGGCAACGGATAGCGGATCTCCCGCTTCGCCGAACCGCGTCGGAAACCCACGACACTCAACACTCGCACCGGGTCGGCCTTGCCCTTCACGGTGATGTCGCCCACGACGTGACGGTCGAGGCGCTCGTTCAACGCCTCGTGCACCTCTTCGCTGATGTACACCTGGCCGGCCGGTGCCTTCGACATCAGCCGCGCCGAGAGGTTGACCGCATCTCCGAGACAGGTGAAGGTTCGTCGGGAAGGATGGCCGTAGGCGCCGCTGCGGATCCGGCCATGTGTGATCCCGATCTGCAGATCGGTTGCTGCCGTCTCGCGTTCCAACGCCAGCAGGTCGAGTGCCGCCGCGGCAGCACGCGTGGCGTCATCCTCGTGGGCATGCGGTGTGCCGAACACTGCGCACAGGTAGGCGCCCTTGTCACCGAGGATCACATGGAGGAGGTTGCCGCCGTATTCGGAGAGGATGTTCTGGGAGCGCCGTACGAAGTCGTCGAGCTTGCCGGCCGCATCGGGATCGAGGTCATAGTCGATGCCACCGAATCGAAGAAACACGGGATATGCCGACCGGAGCTCGGCCAAGAACTCGCCTCGCCCGCTGACGAGCCGCTCGTACACGGCGGGCAGGATCCACGGACGCACCAACTCCTCACCCAGTCCCGCAGTCGATGGAATGGGCTCGACCTCGTCGACATCGACCAAGAGGACGGAGAGGACGCCGGCTGTTGCGCGACTTTCATCGTCCTGGCGAAGTTCGCTGACGGCGACGTGGTCGCCAAGTGAGTCCATCGTGGAACGCGCCAGCACCACCTCGCCCTTGCCCGCCAACCGTTCGGCGTCGGCCAGTTCGTCGACGAGGCGCCCGGCGAGCACATCGATCAGTTGGATCGCAGGATCGCCCACGACGAAGCGCCGAGCCGAACCGACAGCGACCGCCACCTTGATCGACAGGATGACTTCGGTGCCGGCGGGCGTGCGAATTGTCCCGACCGAACTCATGGTTCGTTGGATCGCCAGGCCACACGCAGTACCGCGCCGACCGTCGTCGCCGTCGAGCCAGCACGTGATGGCATCGCCACCGAAGTAGATGACCTCACCGCCGTAGCGGTCGACATCGTCGATCACGGCGTGGAAGACCCGGTTGAGATGAGCGGTCAATTCCTCGGCACCGCGCTGCGGGCCTAGTTCGTGCGCCAGCGCTTCGGTGAGCGGGGTGAAGCCGGAGACATCGGCGAACAGAGCCGTGCCCCACACCCGATCGCTCAACTCACGGCCTTCACTGAGTGCCCGCCGCCGATCGCCGGCGAGATAGGCGTCGGTTCGGTCCGTGTATGTGTCGCTCATGGCCAACTACCTGCAACGACGAACACCACGCTGCCTCCCCGATGATGCGAATCCGACCCTACCAGGCCTCGATCATGCGCACGATCGAAGCGCAGTGGCACCTGCAGCCCGTCGCCACCAGAGACGCAGCGGTCAATGATCTCGGCAATGCCGTGAAGCAGCATGGCCACGATGACCATGGAGGTAACCACTAGACACGATTTCAGCCTCCGAGCCCGGCGAGCACCTCCTTGAACGACCTCAGTCCCGCGGCGAGTGCTTTGGAGAGCTCGGCCAGTTGAGTGTCGCTCACATCGATGCTGATCGGGAGGTCGAGCTTCACGGGGACGCTCGCGTCGATCGGGATCCTCTCGTGGATGGGCACGGTGACGCGGAGGTCGATGGGAACGTCGATGTCGACCGGCACCGTCACGTCGAGAGGGATGTCGATCCCGAACGGACCGGCGACCTTGATCGTCGTGTTGAACGTCTCGTTGATCGGCAGGGTCGTCTTGATCGGCACCTCGATCTCACGGTCGATCACGACATCTGTCGCGAATTGGACGTTCTCGTCGATCGGAACGTTGAACTTCACCGTTGAGTTTCCGAACGACTCGAGCCCCGTGATGGCCTCGTCCAGACCGGTCGACACGTTCGGTGCGAGCTCGCTGAGCTTGGTCTGGAAGCCCTGAACCTGGGCGGCGAAGATCGCCGCTCCTGCCTCGACGCGGTCCAGGTCGCGTCGCGTGTCGTGGACCTGCGACATGAGGATGGCAATCCATACGAACGCGCCGATGAGCAGAACTGCAAAGGCACCGAGCACGAGGCCGAGATGGCGATTCAACCATGAGGGCATGGCTACTCCTGTCTGTTCGATCGGGCGTACCGAGGGTGGTTCGTCCGTTGCTACGTCTTCTACTTCGGGCTCCATGTCGGGGCTGCCAGGATGTCGGCGCATGGCCAATGCCGCGCCGAGGCCGATCATGGTCACTGCTGCTGTGGCGAGGAAGGTCTCGGCTATGGCTTTCGACGTCAACTTCTCGGACGCATCGCGAACAGCCGACTCGAAGCCGGGATCGGTGAGCGGGGGTAGATCGATGTCACCGCGCAAGCTGTTGAAGCGTGCCAGTCCCCACGCCGTGAGGGCGGAGAGCCCGACGCTGAAGCCGAGCAGCCGCGTGACCATCACGAGGCCAGCCGCTGCACCCCGCTGATCGGGAGTGGCACCGGCGATGACCGCCGCGTTGGTCGGTGCAACGGTGAGCCCGAAGCCCGCGCCGAGCACTGCCAGTTGCCCGGCGATGAGCAGGTAGGAAGTATCACCGTTCCATGTGAAGCCCATCGCCGCAAATGCCACCGTGGCGGCAACCAAGCCTGCGGCAACTGGTGGGCCGTACCACGTTCGTTGGGTCATGCGGCCCCCTACGTATGCCGTCAGGGCCATCGACGCCGTCAACACCGAGAGAACCCAGCCAGAGAC
>DATAJN010000116.1:0-1752 GCA_036262105.1 Ilumatobacteraceae bacterium | reverse complement strand
CACTACATTCCGCTTGCTCCTCCGGTCTATGTCTCCGAGGCCGGCGCGGTAGTCGTTCCCTACGACAGGGAAGACGTTCTGCGGGCTCCGAAGGTTCATCGCAGCCACGTCGTGACCCCCGTGTTACGTCGCGAGTTGGAGCACCACTACTCGCTTGTCGACTGAGTAGCTGCAAGTCGGGTTCAGCCGTAGTACTGCCGGTCGAGGTCGCGAATGCGTCCGGCCAACGACGCCAACAACTTGTGAGCCATCGACGGAACATCGTCGAGCACGGCCATGAAGTGGCGCTGGCTGAGCAACAGCAACGTGCAGTCCGACTCGCAGATCACCGTTGCTGTGCGCGGTCCGTGGTCGAGCAAGGAGAGCTCGCCCACGACCGTGCCCGGCCCGAGCGACGCGACCTTCTTGCCGTTGCGCTTCACCATGACCGAACCCTCGAGCACGACGAACGCTTCGCGTCCGGTCTGGCCTTGATCGACGATCAGCGAGCCGGCCGGCATGACGACTTCGTCGCCGGCCTTCGCGATCTTTTCGAGGTCCTTTTGGGAACAGGCTGAGAACAATGAAACCTTGCGAAGGTGGTCGAGGTACGCCTTTTTGCTAGCCATGCGCAGAGTGTAGACATGCTGCGTGTGCTGCTCGTGCCTCCGTGGCTGAACAACCGTCAGCCACCAGCCTGGGCGGCGACCTTCGCCGCTGCCGCGGCAATAGCGTCGGCGTCGCCGAGGTACTCGGCGGAGGTCACGCGCAAGCCACCACCGCACGTGTAGTGGCGAGGCGCGCCCGTCGGGATGTTGAGTTCGGCGATGTCGGTGGTGGACACGTCTTCGAGGTGCATCACCAGCGCGCGAAGCGAGTTGCCGTGGGCAGTGATCAACACGTTCTGTCCGCCAAGGAGCTGTGGCGCGACGACATCGTGCCAGTAGGGCAACACACGGGCCACGACGTCCTTGAGGCATTCAGCGGCAGGCAGAACATCGGGCGGCAACAACCGGTAGCGCGGGTCGTTGATCGGGTGCTCGGGGCTGTCGACATCGACCGGTGGGGGCGGTACGTCGTAGCTGCGCCGCCAGAGCTTGGTCTGTTCCGCGCCGTGCCGTTCCGTCGTCTCTTTCTTGTCGAGACCCTGCAGTGCACCGTAGTGACGCTCGTTGAGCCGCCAATGGCGCTGCACCGGTAGCCACACCTGGCCCATCTCCTCGAGCGCCAGATGATGGGTGACGACGGCCCTGGCCAGCACCGATGTGTGGGAGACGTCGAATCGCAACCCCGCCCCGGCCATCGTGCGGCCGGCCGCCGCGCCCTCGGCCAGGCCCTTCTCGTTCAGCGGCACGTCGTGCCACCCGGTGAACAAGTTGAGCTGGTTCCACGTGCTTTCGCCGTGGCGGAGGATCACGAGGATGCCGGTCACCGCCACATGGTAGGTGGGCCCGCGGGGGTAGGGATATCCCCCGGCTGCAGACGCCGGGCTGCCGGATTCCGACGGAGCCGGCGTCGGCTCACAGTGGAAGCCATGATCGAACGTCTTGCATCTGCCTCCGTGAACCACCGCTACCGCACGCTCCTGGTGTGGCTCGCCGCGCTCGTCGGCGTGATCGTCCTCGGTGGGACGATCACATCGAGTGCCGACATCAACGACCGCCTCGACGGCTCTGACTCGCAGCGCGCCTACGACCTTGCCGCGGCACACCTGCCGTCCGTGACGGGTTTCAGCGCATCCGTCGTCTTCAAGACCAACGACCTCGGCTCGAC
>DATAJN010000115.1:0-1779 GCA_036262105.1 Ilumatobacteraceae bacterium | reverse complement strand
CTTGTCAGGAGGGTGATCACCGCTCGCGGTACCACCACGGTCTTGACGGCCGAGCCGAGCGTCCACACCACCAGGGCCGTGCCGGCCATCACCGCAATCACCTGAGCCACGATCACCCGACCACTGTGTCACACCAGCTATGGCGGCTTGACTGACGCCGCCTGAGGGGATGTAGTTGGTGTCGGGTCCGGGTGACGTCGTCCAGGGGATTGGTGCGGATGAGTCCGTGTCACACCATGACGGCGGAGCTTGCAGGTGCCTGCGATTGTGCTTCGAGCACGTGTAACACCTTCTTCAGTTGACGGCTCCGACCGGACCTCATTGCTCATGAACCAACGGTGAGGAGGTTGTGATGGAGGTGCTGGTGGACCGGTGCGCCGGTCTGGACGTTCACCAAAAGACGGTTGTCGCCTGCGTGCGCACACCTGGGACCGGCCGTCAGAAACGGGCGTCGGAAGTGCGAACGTTCGGCACGTTCGAACATCAACTGATCGAGCTACGCGAGTGGCTCATCTCGCGCGGGGTGACCGAGGTGGCGATGGAAGCCACTGGTGTGTATTGGAAACCGGTGTGGCATGTCCTCGACGAAGGGCAGCCGTTCGAGTTGCTGTTGGTCAACCCGGCGCACATCAAAGCGGTCCCGGGCCGCAAGACCGATGTCAACGACGCCACCTGGATCGCCCAGCTCCTCGAATGCGGCCTGTTGCGCGGCAGCTTCGTGCCACCAGTCGAGATCCGCGAGCTCCGCGAGGTGACCCGCTATCGACGACAGCTCACCGAAGAACGTGCCCGCGAAACCCAACGTCTGCAGAAAGTCCTCGAAGACGCCAACGTGAAGCTGTCGTCGGTCGCTTCCGATGTGCTCGGCATGACCGGCCGGATGATCCTGGACGCGTTGTGTGCTGGTGAACGCGACCCGGACGTGCTCGCCGAGATGGCGAAAAGCAGGCTGCGTTCCAAGATCGGTGATCTGCGCCAATGCGTACCCGGCCGATTCAACGATCATCACGCGGCGATGGTCACCGAGATCGTCGCGCACGTCGACTACCTCACCGCGGCGATCGTGCGCCTCGATCACCGGGTCGAGGAGATGATGGTCCCTTTCCGAGCAGCCCGGGAACTACTCACCACGATCCCGGGCATCCAGCAACGCAACGCTGAGATCATCCTCGCCGAGATAGGCGTCGACATGGGCCGCTTCCCGACCCCTGGACACCTCGCCTCCTGGGCCGGTGTGTGCCCGGGCAACAACGAGTCCGCCGGCAAACACCGCTCGACCCACACCCGCTCCGGCGATCCGTGGCTGCAGTCGGCACTCGTCGAAGCTGGCTGGGCAGCGGTGCGCACCAAGGACTGTTACCTCTCGGTCAGATTTTGGCGGATCGCCAAACGACGAGGACAACAACGCGCAGCAATGGCCATCGCCCACACCATGCTCGTCATCATCTGGCACATGCTCAGCACCGGAACCGTCTACACCGAGATCGGACCCGACTACCTGGCCCGCAACGACAACCCCGACCGTCGACGACGCCACCTCATCAACCAGCTCGAGCACCTCGGCTACCACGTCCAACTCACCCCCGCGGCCTGAACCCGCCCAGCCACAAAGAACTACGTAACACCCCTTCGCGATGATCCTCGTGGGTGGAGCCCGAGCCGATCCCAACGAGCGAGGAAGTCTCATGGCCACGAATACGACATCACTGATCATCTCCTGCGACACATGCTGCATGCGAGCCACGGCAACTTGTGCCGATTGCGTCGTCACCCATGTGC
>DATAJN010000114.1:0-7908 GCA_036262105.1 Ilumatobacteraceae bacterium | reverse complement strand
GCGGTGCTGCGCGCGTTGGGATCCGACAGCCGACAGCTTCGAGCGATCATTCACTGGCAGGCCAGTCTTGTAGCTGGGCTGGTGTTGCTGTTGGGCCTTCCGTCCGGCGTGATCGTGGGCCGACGGATCGTAGGACTGCTGACCAGCGCGCTGGGCATCGTCCCCGGTGCGGAGGTGTCGCCGCTGCTGGTCTTGGCGGTCGTGGTGATCGCCGGCGTGACGGCGAACCTACTGGCATTGATGCCGGCGCGACGTGCGGCCCGCACTCCCGTGCGAGAGTTGATGCTCGACCGGTGAGCACGATTCCCACCTTGGGCTCCATCGCGATGCGTTGCGGTCCGACTCCAAGTCGCACCCGCCAACACTTGTACCCTTGACTCCCCATGGAGCCGTCCGTCGATCTCCGCCAACGAGAGATGTATGAGCTCGCCGTGCGAATCGGTGCGTCGTGGGTTCAGATCCGACGCGGTGCCGGAGGCGCTCTTCGCGACTACCTGCTGGGAAGCGGCGACGATGCGCTCGAGCAGGGCCAGATGGACTCCCTCGATCTGCTCGCTCGCAAACCGTCGTGGCGGATGAGCGACCTCGCCGACGCGCTGCGCATCGATCCGTCGACGGCAACTCGCGCCGTGCAACGGTTGGTCAGCTCTGGCCTGGCCATCCGCTGCCCCAACGACGACGACGGCCGAGTCGTGATGGTCGAGATCACCGAGGCCGGCAGATCGTGCCATGCCGCGGTCCACGCCCGACGGGGAGAGCTGATGGCCCACATGCTCGGCGCCTTCACACCCGAGGAGCGCCCGATCGTGGCCGACGTGCTCGAGCGGTTCGTGGCGGCGATCGACGAGTTCGTCGACCGCCTTGCGGCCCGGGCTGCAGCCGTTGCCGGTTGACAGCCATCGGCCATTAGGGTCGCCACGTGGCAGATCGGGCTGAGTTCACCGAGCAAGCGATGCAGTACGCGCCACAGCTCTACAGCGGCGCCTTGAGAATGACCCGCAGCGCGTCCGATGCCGAAGACCTCGTGCAGGAAACGTATCTGCGCGCCTACCGCAGCTATTCGGGGTTCGAGGAAGGTACCAACCTGCGGGCGTGGCTTTTCCGGATCATGACCAATCAGTACATCAACACGTACCGCGCCAAGCAGCGCCGTCCGATCGAAACCGATCTCGCCGACGTCGAGGATCTCTACCTGTACCGCCGACTCGGCAACCTCGGCACGTTGAGCAACAGTGCCGAAGACACGTTGATGGAACTGTTCACCGACGACGAGGTCAAGACCGCCCTCGAAGAACTGCCGGAGGCCTTTCGGATACCAGTACTGCTCGCCGATGTCGAAGGGTTCTCCTACAAAGAGATCGCCGAAATGACCGACGTTCCGATCGGTACAGTGATGTCACGGCTGCATCGGGGAAGAAAAGCGATGCACAAGAAGTTGTATGACTTTGCTGAGCAGCGCGGTCTCATCGTTGCCGGCGACGACGACACGATGAAAGAACCGACCAATGGCTGATTGCAACGAGACCATTCGAGAACTCGAAGTGTTTCTCGATGGGGAGCTGTCCGAAGACAGTCTCAACGCCATTCACTCTCATCTCCAAGGTTGCCCGGACTGCCTTCAGGCGTTCGACTTCCACGCTGAACTGCGCACGGTGATCGCCGCCAAGTGCCGCAACGACGAGATCCCGGCCGGCCTCCTGTCGCGGATCGAGCAGTGCTTCAACGAAGACTTCGACGGCGACGGCCAGATCGGCTGACCCGCCGAACTTCGTCGCTCGCACGTGGTTGAGCATGGTCGGAGTGACAAAGTTCCGGGAGAAGACGGGTGCTGGCTACGCTGACCGGCATGACAGCGGTGATCTTTCATTACTGGCTCGGGGTCATCCTGCTCGCCGTCTCGATCCTGGCCGTCGTCGGCTTGATCGGCGGCTACCTGAAGAAGGTCACCGCCATGCAGCACCCGCCGAAGCGGAACCGGGAAGAGTAATCGGTCCGGTCGTGACAGCGGCACAGTCGCCGATCGATTGGCGACGAGCTGAGCAGGTCGCGACCCGTTTCGCGGCGCGACACCCCTCACCCGATGTCGGTGGTGTCGACCTCTCGGCGATGGTCCCGCGTTTGGAGGACCAGATCGAGGCCACTACCGGCCTGCGCTCGCTCGCCGGGCCGGCACTGGTCGACCTGATCGATCGCCCCGCCTGGATCCGGGCCAACATCGCCTCGTTCCAGCACCTGCTCGCACCGTTGATGGAGGAGTGGTCGACGAAGCTGCCGACCAACGCCGTGCTGGCCGGTGTCGGCCGCCAGCTGGTGGGCGCCGAACTCGGTGCCCTGCTCGGCTGGATGAGCGGCCGCGTGCTCGGCCAGTACGACCTGCTGCTCGGACGCGACGACGTCGACGACGCGGTGTACATGGTGGGCCCCAACCTGGCGACGATCGAACGCCGATTCGGCTTCGACCCCGAAGAGTTCCGCACGTGGGTGCTGCTCCACGAGCTCACCCATCGGGCGCAATTCACCGGTGTTCCATGGATGCGCGACCACTTCACCGAACTGGTCAACACCAGCATCCGCCTCGCCAACCCTGATCCCAAGAAGCTGGCCGAGGCCGTGCGCGAGGCCTTCGGCAACCGCCACGAGGCTCGCCAACGCGTCCGCGACAGTGGCATCTTCGGGTTGATCGCCTCGCCCGAGCAGCGCGATCTCATCCAACAGATTGCCGGGTTGATGTCGCTCCTCGAAGGCCACGGCGACGTGACCATGAGCCGAGCCGCCGGCGACCTCGTGCCGTCTGCGGCTCGATTCGCAACCGTGCTTCAAGCCAGACGGCGCCGTTCGAACCCGCTCACCCGGCTGACACTGCGACTGACCGGCATCGAAGGCAAGCTCAACCAATACGCGGCCGGAGAGAGGTTCATCGCCGCGATCGAAGTCAAGGGCGGCCCCCGCGCCGTCGACATCTGCTGGAAGGCCCCGGAGAACCTGCCGTCACTGGAGGAGATCCGCAATCCGGGGCAATGGCTCGACCGCATGGGGGCGCTCGTTGGCTGATGCCTCAGTGGCCATGCCCGAGTTGCTCGCCAACTGCACGTTCCCGGCACCCGGCACGGAGGTCGTGTGCGCCGTGTCGGGAGGTGCCGACTCGATGGCCCTGATGATCCTGGCCATCGAGGCGGGCTGCCGGGTGACGGCGGTGCATGTCGACCATCGTCTTCGCGCCTGCTCCCACACCGAGGCAGAAGTCGTGGCCGCTGCAGCAGTCCGATTCGGGGCGAGCTTTGCGTCGAAGACGATTCACGTCGCCACGGGTCCGAATCTGGAGGCCAGGGCCCGGGAAGCTCGCTACGCGGTGCTGCCCGACGACGTGATGACCGGCCACACGGCCGACGACCAGGCCGAGACGATGTTGTTGAACCTCATGCGTGGCGCATCGAGCAGCGGTCTGGCAGCGATGCGGCCAGGCCTGCGCCGACCCATCCTGGCCCTGCGGCGATCCACGACGGCCGGCCTCTGTGCTGCGCTCGACGTCACCGTTGTCGACGATCCGTCCAATCGTGACACCGCTTTTCTGCGCAATCGAGTGCGTCACGAGTTGCTGCCGGCGATGAATGCGCTGGCACAGCGCGATCTCGTGCCCGTCTTGACCCGCCAAGCGGGTCTGTTGCGCGACGACGCCGACCTGCTCGACGAGCTCGCGGCCGCCATCGATCCAACCGATGCCAAACAGTTGGCCGCGGCGCCTCTGCCTCTCGCACGGCGCGCCGTACGACGTTGGCTGGCCACCGATCATCCGCCCGATGCGGCAACGGTCGACCGGGTCTTGCGAGTGGCTGATGGCTCGGCGAGTGGCTGTGACATCGGTTCTGGGCGGCGCGTCGAGCGGTCCCGGCAGCGATTGCGGCTGCTCGGCGATCCAACGGAGATGCCGAGCCGGTAGCCTCGCATTCCGAATGTTCGCACGCGATGGAGGTTTTTGCTGATGCCGCCGAGGCTCCGGGGCAAGTGGGCACTCGGCATCACTCCCCGCAACTTCACCTGGATCATGAAGGACAAGCTCGCCGTCTGCGAGCGTCCGGGCGGATACGGCGACAACCATCGGCGCGTCCGTCGGCAAGAAGAGATCATCTGGCTCCGCGAGAACGGCTTCGGTTGCCTCATCAGCATCATTCCCGCGCCGCACAACCTGCACAACTACGACGAACTGGCCCTTCCTTACCTCCACCGCCCGTTCACCGGCGTCGAGGACCTGGGCCAGTGGTTGCGCAGCTTCTACGTCGAACTCGGTGCTCTGCTCGAAGGCAGCACCAAGGTGATTGTGCACAACGAGCCGGTCGACGACCGCCTCATCGGCATCATGGGCGGCTACATCCGTTGGAGCGGTTTGGTCGACGATCCGTCGCAGGCCATCGCCATCACCGAGCGCATCGCCGGTCGTCAGCTCGATCCGTTCGCCCGCGAAGTCATCCTCATGGTGCACCAACTGCGCTAGAAAGCGCCTCGGACACCATCGTCGCCCACGTCGACACGCACCTATGCTGACGCGCATGAGCGATTCCCCGGCCAGCTGGCATCCGGACCCGATGGGTCGTCACGAGCTCCGTTACTGGAACGGCAAGATCTGGACCGATCATGTCAGCGACAACGGGGTGCAGAGCACCGATGCGTTGCACCCGCGGGGCCTCGACAAGCTCGACTCGGCGCTGACAGTCGGCAACGAGGGTGACGTTGCCAAGATCCAGCAGCAACTGCACGGCGAGTCGCGCTACCGCAGCGCTCAGGTGGGTGATGCGGCCTTTGTCGGCGGAGGGTCGATCTTCACCGAGCCGATCCTGGTGGTCAACCAGAAAGCAAAGTTGATCGAGCTCAAGAACCAGTACAGCGTGTTCGACCAGAACGGTGCACAGATCGCCTCGGTCAACGAGGTGGGTCAGAGCGCGGCCAAGAAGGCCGTTCGCCTGCTCACCAGCTTCGACCAGTTCCTGACACACCGGCTGGAGATCGCCGACAGCGCCGGTCAGGTGATTCTGCGAGTCACCAGGCCCGCCAAGGTGATGAAGAGCACAGTGATCGTCAGCGACGGCAACGATCAGGAGATCGGCCGGATCGTGCAGGACAACGTGTTCGGCAAGATCCACTTCACCTTGCAGGCCGGCGGACACACCTATGGCGCGATCAAGGCGGAGAACTGGCGGGCCTGGAACTTCAGGATCGAAGACCACACCGGAGCCGAGGTGGCCCGGATCACCAAGACGTTCGAAGGCGTGGCCAAGACCCTCTTCACCACGGCCGACAACTACGTCGTGCAGATCCACGCCATGATCCCACAGCCGTTGAACTCCCTGGTCGTGGCTGCTGCCTTATCGGTCGACACCGCCCTCAAGCAGGATTCGCGAGGTCTCGGCTAGTAACCTACGGGTATGCGCGGACAACGGGTGCTTGTCAGCGGAATGGGCGGTGAGCTGGGTTCGCTGATCGCCTCGCTGCTCGAAGCCGAATCTTGGGTGGGCTCGATCCTTGGTATCGACGTCGATCCGCCGCGCCGCCGGTTGCATCGCAGTGAGTTCCACCGGATCGATCCGCGCGATCGCGACCGGATCGTCGATGTGGTCACCCGCTTCGACCCCCACGTGCTCGTCCATGTGGCCGTCTGGGAGCCCGACGCACGCGCCGGTGCCAGCCTTGCCAAGCGGCTCACCTGCGACTCGGCAACCTCGATCATCTCGGCCGCAGCCGAGTGTCCGTCACTGCAGGCCATCGTGGCGCGCAGCGGGATCGAGATCTACGGCCGCGGCCGCGGCGCTCTGACCCGGCCCGACGAGGATGCGCCGACCCACCCGACCAGCGAATATGGCCGGATGGTCGCTGCGATCGAGACAACGGCGAAGACCGTCGGTGCCCGGGTAAGTGTCGCAGTCAGCGCCCTCAGGCTCGCACCGGTGCTCGGGCCGCACGTTCCGAGCCCACTCGGGCGAGCCCTGCGGCAACCAGTCGTGCCGTTCAGCGTGCTGGCCGATTCAGCGTTTGCCGTCACGATCGACTCCGACGCGGCGCGTGCCTTCGTTGCCGCGGCCGAACAACGCCCCGAAGGCCCGCTCAACGTGGTCGCTCCTGGAGCCATCACGACCATGCAGGCCATCTGGCGCGGCCGCCGCCTGCCGATGCCGTTGTTCGGGCCCGAGTGGCGCCTTGCCCGGCATGTCAGCCACCTGCTCGGTGCGCCCTTGCCCGAGCATGTGATGGAGCTGATCCATCGTGGTCGGCTTGCCGACGGCACCAGGCTCACGGCTGTTCTTGGCATCCGGCCCAAGGTCAGCACTCGCGAAGCGATCGACCAGTTGTTCGAGTGGGAGACGATCGTGCGGATCCCAGCGAGCAAGGTGGCCTGACATGGGAGTCGTCGTCCGCCTTCCCGGAACATGGTACGAACCCGATTCGGTCGACGAGTGGGGGCGCAGTGCCCAACTGATCGAATTGATCACACCAGCGGTCAAGCTGCGATGGGATGTCAGCGTCGGCGGCGAGCATCATCTCCCGAAGCGCGGCGGAGCCCTGCTCGTCACCAATTCTCGATGGTTCTCGCTCAACACGATCTACACAGCGTGGGCGTTGAGCCGAACCATCGGCCGCCCGGTTCGATTCGGTGGTCGGCCCGACATCGCCCCCCTCGGTCCGTTGATGCAGCGCTTCGGCGGTCTGCTGAACAAGCCGGAGGAGATCCGCAGCGCGCTGCGCGACGGTGAGCTGGTCGTGGTCTCGACACGAGGCACTCGCAACCCGCGCCACGCCGGTGCCGTCGACCCGGCATTGATCGGTAGCGCCGTGAGCACCAGCACCCCGGTGTTCCCCGTGGCGTCGATGAGCTCGCCGTTCGGTCGCGCGGCACGCGTCGAGGTGGGGGCACAGATGCGGCCCACCCATAAGCGACGCGGGCCTCTGGCCGAGCTCGAACTGGCCGACGTCACGCAGCGACACATCCAACGTCTGCTCGATGGCTTCGGTGGATTGCACACCGGAGTCGCCCCGGTTGACTGGCTGGCGGAGGGCTGATGGGCTACGCGATCGCCAGCGACGGCGTCCGAATCCACTTCGAAGCCTTCGGCCGCCGCAATGCACCGGCCGTGTTGATGATCCAGGGTCTCGGCACCGACAAGCACGGCTGGGACATGCAGCGATTCACGCTCGCTCGCAGCTATCGCGTGGTCGCCTTCGACAACCGCGGTTCGGGCCGCAGCGACAAGCCGTTCGGCACCTACTCGCTCGAACAGATGGCCGACGACGCGGTGGCAGTGCTCGACCACGTCGATGTCGCCGCCGCCCATGTCGTCGGAGCCTCGATGGGTGGGGCCATCAGCCAGGTCATGGCTGTGCGCCACCCCACCAGAGTGCTGTCGTTGACGCTTGCGTGCACTGCCTGCCGCAACCCACCTTGGCGGCGCGAGCTCCTCGAGGGTTGGATGACGACCGCGCTCGAGCGTGGCATGGGCCCGATGGCCAGTCAGGCGGCGCGTTGGGTGATCGGGCCGCGCTCGTTCCGGCGACTGCTGCCCACTTTCGGATGGCTGGGGCCACTGGCGATGGGTCGACCCACCCACTCGTTCGCCGCCCAGGTGCGCGGCATCCTTGCGGCGAGCGATGAGCTCGCCGACGAGTTGCGCAACATCACGGTGCCCACGCTGGTGATGGTCGGCAACCAAGACATCCTCACCCCCAGAGGCGACAGCGAAGAGATCGCCGATCGCATCCCGGGCGCCGAACTGGTGGTCATCTCCGGCGCAGCCCACGGCTTCATGGTCGAGCACGCCAGCACGTTCAACATGATCCTCAAGGACTTCCTGCGGCGCGCCGACGAGGCACAATCGGTCGGTGCGGTCGCCACCTGAGATGATCGAGTTCGACGTCGCGCTACGC
>DATAJN010000113.1:0-5852 GCA_036262105.1 Ilumatobacteraceae bacterium | reverse complement strand
GTGTATCTCGGAACGCCTGACACGGCGGTGCGTCCATTACGGGCGCTTGTTGCCGATGGTTTCGAGGTCGCGCTGGTGGTGACTCGAACCGACAAACGTCGCGGGCGCGGTTCGCAACTGATGCCGAGCCCGGTCAAGGCTGCTGCTGTCGAGCTCGGCCTCCCCGTATCGCACTCGGTTGACGACGCTCTCGCGGTCGAGGCGGACCTGGGTGTGGTCGTGGCCTTCGGGCAGTTGATCAAACCCCACGTGCTCGATGCACTGCCGATGGTCAACCTCCACTTCTCGTTGCTTCCGCGATGGCGCGGTGCCGCACCGGTGGAGCGGGCGTTGCTGGCCGGTGATGAGCAGACTGGGGTGTGCCTGATGCGACTCGAGGCCGGGCTCGATACAGGCCCGGTCTATCGCTGCGCAACAGTCCCGATCAGTACATCGATCACCGCCGAAGCGTTGCGCGGCGAGCTGGTCGAGGTCGGCACGCGCTTGCTGCTCGACGAACTGCACGCCGGTCTCGGCGTACCCGAGCAGCAAGCAGGTGAGCCCACGTATGCGGCGAAGATCCGTCCGGAGGAACTGGAGATCGACTGGACGCGCCCGCCAGTAGAGGTCGATCGACTGATACGCATGGGCGGGGCATGGACGATGTTGAACGGCAAACGACTCAAGATCGTCGCCGTCAACTTGATCGATGGAAACAGTCCGCCCTCCACCGAGTTGACGGATGATCGAGTTGGTGGAATCCGCCTGCTCACGGTGCAACCGGAGGGAAAGCCGCCGATGCCGTTCGACGCGTTCGCCCGCGGTGCCCGGCTCGCCGGCGTCGAGCACATGGGCCGAGCCGGATGACGCCGAACGCCCGCCAGGTCGCCTATCGGTGCCTGCAGCGGATCGATCACGAGGGTGCGTACGCGAACCTCCTGCTGCAGGGCGAGCTCGGCCGTTCGAGGTTGAGCGAGCGCGATCGCGGCTTCGTCACCGAACTCGTCTACGGAACCACGCGCATGCGTCGGGCGTGCGATGCGCTGATCGATCGGTTCTTGATCAAGGAGCCGCAGCCGTCTCTGCGCACGCTGTTGAGGCTCGGGGCGTACCAGTTGCACTTCGCCGGTGTTGCCGCGCACGCCGCCGTGGGCGAGACCGTCGAGCTGGCTCCCAAGCCTGCGCGCGGCTTCGTCAACGCCATCCTCCGACGGGTTGCGGACACCCCGATGAAGTGGACGAACGAGGCCGAACGTCTCAGCTATCCGGATTGGATCGTTGCCCGGCTGCGCTTGGAGCTCGGCGACGAGGCGGACGCAGCGTTGACGAGAATGAACGAACCGGCACCGGTATCGATTCGTGAAGACGGGTACCGACAGGATCTTGCCTCGCAGTGGGTCGCCGCCGCGGTCGAGGCGACGACTGGCGAGATGGTTCTCGACGTGTGCGCCGCGCCAGGCGGCAAGTCGTCGGCGATGGCCACGGATGGTGCCGACGTGATCGCCGCCGACTTGCAGCTGCACCGCGCCCGGCTCATCCGTGGCGTTCCCGTGTTGGTGGCCGACGCGGTCTTGCCACCTTTTCCTCCAGCGAGCTTCGACAAGGTGCTCATCGATGCACCGTGCAGCGGCCTGGGGGCGTTGCGGCGCCGAGCCGACGCCCGATGGCGGATCACCGAGGCCGACGTGTCGGAGCTTGCCGGGCTGCAGCGGAAGATCCTCTCGGCCACTGCGCCACTCGTACGACCGGGCGGATCGTTGACGTACAGCGTGTGCACGCTGACTGCCGAGGAGTCGATCGACCATCCGGTGCCGGCGGGGTTCGACCCCATCGTGGAGTCGCCGGGTCGGCAATGGCATCCCTACGGCCATGGTTGGCGGGTCCTGCCGCACGACCATGACACCGACGGAATGGTGCTCATTCGATACCGTCGCAAGCCATGAGCGAACAGCCACTTCACGCCAAGGTCCTCACGGTCAGCGACGGTGTCGTGCATGGCACTCGCCAAGATGCCAGCGGGGCAGCGCTGGTGGAACAGCTCACCGCCGCCGGTTGGACGGTCGACGAACACCGAGTGACCGCCGACGGAATCGACAACGTCGCCAACACGCTGCGAGAGATGTGCGAAGGTTTCGCCGGACTCGTCGTGTCGACCGGTGGTACGGGATTCGCACCGCGTGACCAGACCCCGGAAGGCACTCGTCTGGTGATCGAACGAGAAGCTCCCGGCCTCGCCGAAGCGATGCGCTTGGTCAACCCGCTCGGTCGACTGTCGCGCGGGATCGCGGGTGTTCGTGGGCGAGCGATCATCTGCAACGCACCTGGGTCGCCGAAGGGATGCGTCGAGCAGCTTGCGGCCATCCTCGACATCGTGCCTCACGCCGTTCGGCTCCTCGATGAAACACCTACAGCGCATTGACCAGCGCCGGATAGCCTGCTGCGCGTGTTGAGGCTGGTGCTGCCGAAGGGGTCGTTGGAGAAGGCCACGCTCGAACTGTTCGCTGCTGCAGACCTTCCGGTCGTGAGGTCGTCGTCTGTCGACTACCGGGCAACCATCGACGATCCACGCATCGTCGATGTGCGCATTCTGCGCCCGCAAGAGATTCCGATGTACGTGGCCGAAGGTCTGTTCGACCTGGGCATCACCGGGCGCGACTGGGTGGAGGAAACCGCCAGCGATGTGATCAGCCTCGGCGAGTTGCGCTACAGCAAGGCAACCTCGAACCCGGTTCTCGTGGTCGCCGCCGTGGCCGCTGACTCGCCGGTACAACGAGTCGAGGATCTCCCGCAGGGCGTGCGCGTCACCAGCGAGTACCCGAAGCTCACCGAGCGGTACTTCGCCTCCAAGGGCATCGCAGCCGATGTGCGCCTGTCGTACGGCGCGACCGAGGCCAAGATCCCCGACATCGCCGATTGCGTCGTCGAGATCACCGAAACGGGCCGAGCACTGCGCGCTGCCGGGCTGCGCGTGATCGACACCGTGCTCGTCAGCTACACCGAGATGGTCGCCAACAAAACCGCCTACGAGGACCCGGCCAAGCGTCATGCCATGCACCAGCTGATGACCCTGCTGCTCGGAACCCTTGACGCCCGCAGCAAGGTGCTCGTGAAGCTGAACGTCGACGCCGATCACTTCCAGGATGTGCTCGCGGTTCTGCCTTCGGCCAAGTCTCCGACGGTCAGCGAGTTGGCGAGCGGTGGATTTGCCGTCGAATCCGTCGTCGAGAAGCGCACCATCAACACGCTCATCCCAAGTCTGAAAGATGCTGGCGCTTCCGACATCTTGGAACTGCCGATCAGCAAGATCGTGGCCTGAGGTGCGCGGGACGGTCACGCGGTTCGACCGTGAGGTCGGCCTCGGAGAGATCACCGCCGTCGATGGCCGTCTCGTCCCGTTTCATTGCATGGTGATCGCCGATGGCAGTCGTGACATACCCATTGGTGTCGAGGTCGACTTCGATCTCTTGGCCAAGCTTGGCCGCTACGAAGCCACGCACGTCGTCGCCACATGAACGAGCGCGACCAGCGCATCGTCGACGTGATCCGCTCGTTGCGCGAAGGCGAGGTGGTCACGTATGGCGACATCGCCGAGGATGCCGGGTACCCGAAGCGTTCGCGTCTCGTCGGCCACATTCTTGCCGCCACCGACGAGGAGTTGCCGTGGTGGCGCGTCGTCAACTCGGTCGGCCGGCTGGTGCCCGGCCACGAAGGTGAGCAGTCCGCGCAGCTGCGTGCGGAAGGGGTGAAGGTCGCCGACGGCCGCGTTCGCAAGGCTCGCTTCGGTCGCTTCGCCTGAGCCGCGCCTAGTTCTCGGCGACCGCGGCAGCCTTGATCTGCACGAAAGCAAGGCGGATGTTGGCCAGCGCAGCGTTCAGCGTGGGGGCTTCGGGACCGAGGCGCTCACCGAGGCCTTCGACCAGGCAGCCGACGGCATCGATGGCCAAGCTGGCCTCACCGAGCCTTGGTGGGACGGCTCCGAGGTGGATGGCGGCCAGTTCGTACAGCCCCATGACGTGGTTGACCACCACGGTCTGGGCGGGGATGTCGCCGAGCCGCGCTCTGGCCTCGTTCAGCGCCTTCTGCGCGTCTTCCACGACGGATTCTGTGTCTTCGCTGCTCACCTGAGGTATCGTATCGACCAACAATTCATCGCGAAGTGGGGTGGCTGCTCGCAGTTCGCTCCCACCCGGCCACACATGCGCCAGCTACCGTGCGTCCGGGTCACGATCACTCGAATGGCCGTCCTGGTGGCGGTCTCTTCGATGTGTTGGTGGCTTCGCAGCCAAACACATCGGAAGGACCCGCCCTTGCACAGGATTGATCAGCCATAGC
Organism: Ilumatobacteraceae bacterium; assembly: GCA_036262105.1. Taxonomy (GTDB): domain Bacteria; phylum Actinomycetota; class Acidimicrobiia; order Acidimicrobiales; family Ilumatobacteraceae; genus JAENVT01. The sequence continues at coordinate 1,541 of DATAJN010000113.1, read as the reverse complement.
CCCGCCACAGCAACCGGAGCACCGGTACAACGATCGCATCCGCGCCCGTGAGGTTCGTCTCATCGGCGCAGACGGCAGCCAACTCGGTATCAAGAACCTGCCAGATGCACTCGCTCTCGCCCGACAGCAAGACCTCGATCTCGTCGAGGTGGCGCCGACGGCGAACCCACCGGTGTGCCGGATCATGGACTACGGGAAGTTTCGCTACGAGGAAAGTCAGAAGGCCAAGGAATCGCGCAAGAAGACCCTTCAGGTGTCGATCAAAGAAGTCAAGTTCCGTCCCAAGATCGGCAAGGGCGATTTCGACACCAAAGTGCGCCACATGCAGGACTTCCTGGCAGATGGGCACAAGGTCAAGGTCACACTGCAGTTCCGGGGCCGAGAGATGGCCCATCCCGAGCTCGGCTCGCGGATCCTCGACGCCGTCATCGAACAAGTGGGTTCGCACGGCAAAGTCGAAACCATGGCTCGGCTGGAAGGTCGCAACATGACCATGGTGCTGGCTCCCGAGAAGAAAGCAGTCGCCAAAAAGCCTCACGAACCAAAACCTGCGGCGCACGACAACTCGACAATCCACGAAACGGCTGCGGACGAGGCACTGGCCCCGGCACAACCAGCGCAAGAAGAAGTACAGCAGGCACCGGCTGAACCGGTAGCGGAAGCGGTCGTAGAAACGGCCGACCCGGCCTGATCACGCGATCACCCCAACAAGGAATCAACCCATGCCAAAGATGAAGACCAGCAAGACCGCCGCGAAGCGGTTCGAGAAGACGGGAACCGGCAAGCTCCGTCGCCTCCAGCAGAACCGCCAGCACATGTTCGAGAAGAAGCCGTCTACACGGACGCGCCGCCTCGACGGAATGGTTGGTGTGCACCCCGGCGATGCCCGCAAGATCAAGCGCCTTCTCGGCGAACGCTGACTCAGAGAACGACCCAAGATCGAGTGATGAGGAGAGAGTGAAATGGCTCGTGTAAAGCGCGCCGTTGGTTCCAAGAAGCACCGCAAGCAGGTGCTCGAACGGGCCAAGGGCTACTACGGCAACAAGAGCCGCTCCGTGCGGGCGGCCAACGAACAGGTGATGAAGAGCGGGCAGTACGCATTTCGCGATCGCCGCGCCAAGAAGGGCGAGTTCCGTCGCCTGTGGATCCAGCGGATCAACGCCGCATGCCGCCTGAACGACATCAGCTACAGCCGGTTCATCGCCGGCTTGAGCGCCGCCGGGATCGAGGTCGATCGCAAAGTGCTGGCCGATCTGGCCGTCACCGACGCAGGAGCGTTCACCGCTCTCACCGATGCAGCCAAGGCTGCTCTCTGAGCGGATTGCTCACCTACTCGAACCCACGGGTTCAACGACTGCGGCGCCTCCTGGGGCGCCGCAGTTCTCGTTACGAGGAGGGAGTGTTCGTCGTCGAAGGCCTCGGCTTATTGCGTCAAGCTGTTGCCGCCGGCTGGCAGGTCGAGGGTTGCTACGTCGCACCCGGCACGACCGTCGATCTCGATGTGGCAGTTCATGAGTTGGCGCCGAACGTGATCGAGCGAG
>DATAJN010000112.1:0-1505 GCA_036262105.1 Ilumatobacteraceae bacterium | reverse complement strand
GATTCCGCTCGCCGCCTCGACGACCGTCTTGGCTACCTGGGATATTCTTCGGGACAGGAGGTGGTCCGTGGACATGCCGCTGACTGGGTCGTGGGCGTTCGCCGATTCGTGGCTTCAGGTCGATCAAACCGACGATCCGGGTTTCTTCGTCGGTGTGCTCGATGGAACACGGGCCGGTCTGTTGGAGCGCGCCCGTCGCGACCCGGCGGCGTGGTTCGCGCCCGTCAATCTGCTGGCCGGGCTGCGCGTGTTGGACGTCGGGTGCGGGACGGGTGATCTGGTGCGATTGCTGGCACCGTTGGTTGCGCCGGGCGAGGCGGTCGGTATCGATATCAGCGAGACGATGATCACCGAAGCCCGACATCGTCACGACGGGCAACTGCCGAACCTCGCCTTTCGCGTTGGTGACGCCCTCGCACTGCAGTTCGCCGATGCGTCATTCGATCGGGTCTTGGCCAGTCAGGTGTTGTTGCACGTCCCGCACCCCGAGGTTGCCCTCGGCGAGATCGCCCGAGTCCTGGACCCGCTCGGCGAGTTGTCGCTGACCGAGATTGACTGGGGCTCGATCAGCATCGAATGCACCGAACGCGAATTGAGCCGAAGGTTCACTGCACTCGCCTGTGATGGACTGCGCAACGGCATGATCGTGCGCGACCTGCCAGCGATGCTGCGCGGGTTCGGTGTCACCGACATCGACATGCAGCCCGAGGTCACCGTCAGCTGGGAACCAGACGCGTTCCACACCTGGTTCGTCGAACCATCGATCCGCCACTTCGTGCGCGCCGGGACCTTCACAATCGACGAAGCCGCCACCTTCTTGAGCGATCTCCACGATCGGGCCCAGTGCGGCCGCTACTTCTCCACCCGCACCACCTACACCATCACCGCTCGACGATCGCCGGTCACCTCGCCCTTGACCGCCTGACCCCCTGGCTCGTCCGGAAGGGGCGGGGGCGGCGCCCGATCTCGGGCACTGCAGAGGCGAGTGCGCCAGAATGACGTGATGAGTTCGCATGGTCACGTCGGGCACGGCCACGCGCAGGACCGTGGGATACGCGGCTTCGTGCGCTACATGAAGATGTTGCCGAAGATGTGGAGATCGCCGGTCAGTCGCGAGGTGATTCGTGACATCTCGCCACGGCCGGGTGAGTGTGTCGTCGACGTGGGTGCCGGTATGGGCCCGGCCACCGTGCTAGCGGCGAAGACTGGGGCCTCGGTGCTGGCGGTGGACCCGACGCGGTTCATGCGCCGCATCGTCTCACTGCGCCGACTGGGTCAGCGCGGCCGTACCGCCATCCGCGTCGCCGATGGCTCCGCTGAGTCCATTCCCGCCGATGATCACAGTGTCGACGCGGTGTGGACGGTGAACACCATGCACCACTGGATGGATCTGGATGCGGCGATCCACGAACTGGCGCGGGTGCTGCGACCGGGTGGGCGGCTCCTCCTAGTCGACGAGGACTTCGACGCGCCAACGCACCCCGCCTTTGCGCACATGCAGAAGC
>DATAJN010000111.1:0-4071 GCA_036262105.1 Ilumatobacteraceae bacterium | reverse complement strand
CCGGCCCGGTCGTCGGTCACGACGCCTCGGCTGCCGCCAAGGAGCTCGGTCGCACGGTCACCATCGGTGCGGTCGACCTTTCGTCCGACATCCTCGACGACATCGCCGCCGGCGACGTGCTGTTCACCATTGACCAGCAGCAGTACCTGCAGGGTTACGTCTCGGTGTTGGCTCTGTACCTCAACATCACCAACAAGAACACCCTTGGTGGTGGCCTGCCGATCAACACTGGCCCCGGATTCGTCGACAAGACCAACGCGACGGCCGTCAAGGACCTCGTGGCCAAGGGCACACGTTAAGTTCCAGGAAAGTAGTCAGTGGCGGGCGCCTCAACGGGCGCCCGCCACTTCCACGCCGACTGAAGATGACGCACGTCTCCTTCGGTCGGCGTGTTTTCACATAATCTGAAGTTGCCAACTTCGCAGGACAGGGGGGTCCATGACAGCGACAGAGGTACCAACGACTGACACACCGGCTGTCGAATCACCGGTTGTTCACGCCGACGAGCGCATCGCCCATCGTGGCCCGATGCAGCGATGGCTGGTCTCTCCGGAGATCGGGGCACTCATCGGAGCCGTCATCGTCTGGATCTTCTTCTGGGGGAACGCTCGCACCTTCGGCCAGGCCAACTCGACGCTCAACTGGCTCGATGTCGCCGCGCCGACCGGGATCATGGCGACCGCTGTTGCCCTGTTGATGATCGGCGGCGAGTTCGACCTGTCGTCGGGTGTCATGACCGGTGCCAGCGCGATCACCATCGGCCTCATGTCACGAACGTTCATGGGCACAGGCATCAACATCGGTTGGGCGATCGGTGCCGCCTTTCTCATCGCCGCCGCCGTGGGTTGGTTCAACGGCTTCATGGTCAACAAGACCGGATTACCGAGCTTCATCGTCACCTTGGCGTCGTTCTTCGGCGTCAGAGGCATGATCGTCGTCTTGTCCCAGCGCCTCGTTGGCAAGGTGCAGGTCGACTCGATCACTAAGCAGCGCGGTGCAGCAGGCTGGAAGAACTGGCTCGCTCACGAGTGGCAGTTCAAGGAGTTCTCCGGCCGCGACACACTCTTTCTCACACTGGTGATCGCCGGAGGAGTCGCCTTCCTCTACGGCTTGCTCGAGCAATCGTTCACCCGGCGGTCGTCGCTCAACACGCGTGCTGCGCTCGCGACCCTGATCGGCGTCGCCGGGGTTGTCATCGGTTTCGTCGGATTGCTGCAGACCGACGGCGTGGGCAACAACTTGCTGTTCGGAGTCATCGGTGGTCTCGGAATGATCACCACCATCGTCGGTCTGGCAATGGCCCGTTGGCAGAGCCGCATCGGCGCTGTGACTACAGCGGGCGAAATTCCGAGGGACGTGGTGTGGCGACTCGGGCTGGGCATCGGCGGCATCGCTCTCGCCTGCGTCACGCACATTCCCTTCGACCGGCACCAGCGCCTCCCGGTTCTGTCGTGGACCGACCCCGGTCTTCGTCCGGTCATCGCCTGGATCGCCGCACTTGCCGGGATCGGCCTTGCCCTTCGGGCATTGCTGCCGTCATTGCGCGGTCATTGGAAGGCTGCCGGCGTCGTCAAGCTCGTGCTCCTCAGCGCCTACTGCGGCCTGTTGCTGATGGCTGGGGTGCTGTCGTTCCTGCAACTCACCACCGTGCAAGCGCTGCGCACGATCGCCATGCTGCTGCTCGGCGGCGGTGGGATCCTGCTGATGCTCACCGCCCGCGGCCGGGCGGGAAGGACAAGCGGCAGCCTGCAACTGGTGGTCGGCATGCTCGTTGCTGTGGCCGTGATCGTCCTCGCCGTCGTGATTCGCGCCGACTCGGCAGCGACACGCTTCCGAACCGGGATGTTCTCGGCGATGATGCTCGGCGCGATCATCATTGTGGCCAACTCGCTGCTCGAGTTCATCATGCTCAAGCGGCACCAGGCTTATCACCACGCTGACTCGCTGGGCAAGAAGCTGCAACTTGCCGGCGCCGGTGCGGCGTTGATCGGTTTGATCATCCGCTTGATCTTCACCAACTTCACCGCCGAACACGCGGCCAAAGTCAAGGCCGCCGGTGGCAACGTCGGTCAGAACGTGTTGCGCGAGACCGTCGTGTGGTGGGTGATCGTTGCCGCCATCGGTGCGTTCGTGTTGACCAAGACCAAGTGGGGTAACTGGATCTTCGCGGTCGGTGGCAACCGTGACGCCGCTCGGGCGATCGGTGTACCCGCAGGGACGGTCAAGATCAGCCTCTTCGTCGTGGTGTCGCTGTGCGGTTGCTTGGCCGGAACCCTGATCGCTCTCCGTTACGGCACGGTGCAGGCAAACCAGGGCATCGGCTTGGAGTTCGAATACATCATCGCCGCGGTCGTCGGAGGCTGCCTCATGACCGGCGGGTACGGCTCGGTGATCGGTGCCTCGCTCGGTGCAATCATCATGGCCATCTCCACCAACGGCGTGCAGAGCACGGGATGGAACTCCGACGGTCGCTACACGTTCCTGGGTGGCGTGCTGTTGCTCGCGGTCCTCGTCAACAACTACACCCGCAAGAAGGCGCAGGAAGCACGATGAACCAACCCGTTGGCGAGCACGCTCTGCTCGAGCTGCGCCACATCTCCAAGTACTTCGGCAACGTCACTGCATTGGAAGACATCACCACCAGAGTCGAGGCGGGCAAGGTCACCTGCGTGCTCGGCGACAACGGTGCCGGCAAGTCGACGTTCATCAAGATCCTCTCCGGCGTGCACCAGCCCAGCTCGGGCGAGTACACCATGTATGGCTCCCCGGTGCATTTCACGACCCCACGTGATGCGCGCAACGCGGGCATCGCGGCAGTGTTCCAGGATCTCGCCCTGGCTCCGCTGCTCTCTGTGTGGCGCAACTTCTTCCTCGGCGTCGAACCCATGCACTTCGGCGTGGTCATGCGCAGCGCCTTCATGAAGAAGACCGCCAAAGAAGAGATGGCCAAGATGGGCATCGACGTGCGCGACGTCGATCAGCCGGTGGGCACGATGTCGGGTGGCGAGCGGCAGTCGGTCGCCATCGCCCGCGCGGTCTACTTCGGTGCGAGGGTGCTGATCCTCGACGAGCCGACGTCGGCGCTCGGTGTGAAGCAGTCAGGTGTGGTGCTGAAGTACACGCGGGCCGCAGCCGAGCGGGGGCTCGGAGTGATCTTCATCACTCACAACCCCAACCACGCGTTTCCGGTGGGGGATCGCTTCTTGCTGCTGAACCGCGGGCACAGCCTCGGCGACTTCGGCAAGGATGAGATCTCGCACACCGAACTGACTCGTCTGATGGCCGGCGGTGCCGAGCTCGAGCAACTCGAGCACGAGATCGGTGTCCGCTGAGACTCGATGACCGTACCCTCCGGCACCTCGCTCGAGCTCCTCACCGTTGGTCGCATATGCGTCGATCTGTACGCCAATGAGGCCGGTGCCGGCTTCATCGATCCCCAGACGTTCACCAAGTCGATCGGTGGTTCGGCGACCAACGTGGCGATTGCCGCGGCCAGGCTCGGTCATCGCGCGGCAGTCTTCACCAAGGTCGGCGACGACCCCTTCGGTGAGTACGTGCGACACAAGCTCGACCTGTTCGGAGTCGACACACGATATGTCCTCACCCACCCGGAGATGCCGACGCCACTCGCATTTGCGGCGATGGATCCGCCCGAGGATCCCAAGCTGTTGATGTATCGGTACCCGATGGGCCCGGACCAAACGCTGCAGACATCGGAGATCGATCGCCAGACCGTGGTCGACGTGCCGATCCTGTGGCTCACGGGTGCGTGGTTCTCCAAAGACCCGGCACGGCAGACCTGTTGGGAGCTGCTGTCGATCCGCGGGCGCAGGCCACATGTCGTCTTCGACCTCGACTACCGCGCCAACTTCTGGCCGAGTCCCGAGGCAGCGAGCGCCGACATCGGCCCGGTGCTCGATCATGTCACGGTGGCCGTCGGTAACCGCGTCGAGTGCGAGGTCGCCGTCGGGTCATCCGATCCGCCCGAAGCCGCACGCCGTCTGCTCGCCCGCGGTGTGGAGCTGGCGATCGTCAAGATGGGTGGGAACGGGGTGATGGTGGCCACGGCGG
>DATAJN010000110.1:0-3914 GCA_036262105.1 Ilumatobacteraceae bacterium | reverse complement strand
CCTCACCTACGTCAGCGGTGCACCGTTCCAGCCGGCGATCGCGATCGGCCTCGGGTTGCCCGACTCGTTCTTCGTCGAGTTCGCCGCCGACATGCAGGCCAAGCGAGATCGCCTGCTCCCCGGCCTGCAAGCAGCGGGCTTCGACGTGTACCCGACGTTCGGCACGTACTTCGTCACGGTCGACGTTCGCCCCGTGCAGCCCGACGGCGATGGCATGGCCTTCTGCCGATCGCTGCCCGGTCGCTGCGGCGTGGTGGCCATCCCGAACGAAGTGTTCTACGCAAACCGGCACGAAGGACGTCACCTCGTTCGCTTCGCGTTCTGCAAACGGCTCGAGGTGCTCGACGAGGCTGCCGAGCGGCTCGCCAAACTCGCCACGGGGTAATCTGCGCCGATGCGCGTCGCCGCAATCCAACACGACATCGTCTGGTGCGATCGCGAGGCCAACTTCGCTCATCTCGCGCCGATGATCGCCGGGGCGGCCGCCGCCGGTGCCCGCCTGATCCTGCTCAGCGAAACCTTCTCGACCGGCTTCGCGACCGACCGCGACGATCTCGGCGAGCCCGAGGGCGGGCCGTCGTCGCAGTTCCTCGCCGAACAAGCTCGCCAGCACGGCGTGTGGATCGGCGGGTCCTGCCCGGAGATCGCTGCCGGTTCTCCGGCCGACGACCAGCGGCCACACAACACGCTGGTGCTCGCTGCACCCGACGGCGCGCAGCATCGGTACCGCAAGATCCATCCGTTCACCTACGGCGGAGAGACCAAGCACTTCCGGGCCGGCGATCAGTTCGTCACTGTCGACGTCGAAGGGCTGCGGGTCACGCTGTTCGTGTGCTACGACCTCCGCTTCGCCGACGAGTTCTGGAGGCTCGCCAACGACACCGACCTCTACCTCGTGCCGGCCAACTGGCCGGAGGCGCGCCGATTGCCCTGGACGGCTCTGCTGCAGGCCCGAGCAATCGAGAACCAGGCGTATGTGATCGGGTGCAACCGGGTGGGCAACGGAAACGGGTTGCCGTACAGCGGTGATTCGAGGATCATCGACCCGTTGGGCGAAGTGCTCGCCGCTGCGGCGCAGACCGAGAGCATCCTGCTCGCCGACATCAGCGCCGAACGGGTGGCCGACGTGCGCGATCGGTTCCGATTCCTGCAAGATCGCCGATAGGGCCGGGCCGGCCGCCGACTACCGTGCCGTCGTGACTGCAGCGACCGTGCCGAGCCTGATGCAGGGATGCTGGACGCGGGCGTGGATCCAGTTCTCCGACGGCTCGATCGACGACTCCAGCCGCGTCGTCTGGTTGCAGACTCCCTCGTCGATGGTCGACGTGCGCATCCCCGCCGATCGGCCCGATCTGTCGAAGCGTGGCGGACTGCACGAGTGCTCGCCCGATGAACTGCGAGCACTCGCGAGCAGCGATGCGAGCAGCGGTTACACCGAATGCGGGCCGGTGTCGGTGGGCGACGACGGAAGGCGGACGGCGACTGCGTGTTGGCACACCCGCGGCCACGGCGTGAACTTCCAGCCGGTCTCCGCGTTTCCGGAGCCAGGCCTGATGAGCTGGAGCGACGACGGCACGGTGATGGTCGAGCGAGCGCCTAGCGGAGCGTACGTCGAGCGGTGGGAGCTCGTTCCCGGCAGCCGCGAGGCACTGACCGTCGCGTGTCTCGGCGATCACGTGCTGTATCGCGCCGGCGACGTCGCCGTGTTCGTTCGTGATCGCGTGGTCCCGATTCCGCGGCCCGCTCGTCTGCTCGACTTGCTCGACGACTACGAGCACGATCGCCCGATGGTCGAAGCACTGCTCGACTGCGAGTTCAGCGTGGCCCATCGCGATGGCTGCGACTGGTCGATCACCGCATCGACGCTGCCTTGGAGGGAGGGCGAGGTTCTCGATGTCGATCTTCGCTGAGCTCGGCGAGCACGCCCTGTTGCCATTCGAGGCTGCGCGGATGCTGCCGTCTGCCGCGTACACGTCGCCGGCGGTGCTTGCAGAGGAGCACCGCCGGATCTTCGCCCGTGAATGGTCGTGCGTGGGACGATCCGTCGACCTGCCTCGCCAGGGTGACTACCTGACCGCCGAGATCCCGACGGCCGATCCTTCTCGGCTCGGTGGGCACCGCTCGATCATCGTCGTGCGCGGCGACGATGGCGCGATCAGAGCGTTCGACAACGTCTGCGTACACCGGGGTTCGGAACTGCTGGCCGGATGCGGCACCGAGTCGCGCATCACGTGCCCGTACCACGCATGGGTCTACCGACTCGATGGCCAGCTGATCGGCGCGCCATACATGAATCGAACCGTCGACGTCGACGGCAACCCCTTCGACCCCGCCGATCATTGTCTCACCGCGATTCGGATGGAGGAGTGGGAAGGCTTCCTCTTCGTCAACCAGGATCCGCACGCGCCGGAGCTCTGTTCGCGGCTGGCGGGACTCAGCGAGATCGTGGGCCGCTACCAGATGGCCGGCTATGTGCCTGTGCACCGTCAGGTCGACGTGTGGACTACGAACTGGAAGCTGCTCGTCGAGAACTTCATGGACGCCTACCACGTCTTCAAGGTGCACAAGAACACGTTCGCCAAGAACGGCGACAACACCCTGAAGACCACCATGCACCCTGGCACCGCCGACTTCGCCTTCCACCTCGTCGGGCACGACGCCGACGCTGCTTCGGGAGTGGCGCATCCCTCCAACACCTCGCTGGAAGGCGACTGGCGGCATACCCTCGTCCTGGGCGCGGCGTTTCCCACCCACGTCATGCAACTCCAACCAGATTGGTTGTGGTACCTGCAACTCAGCCCGCTCGGTGTCGATCGGGTGCGCATTCGGTGGGACGTGTCAGTGGCGCCAGAGGTGCTCGCGGATCAAACCGACCCGGTCCTCTACACGAAGGCCCTGGTCGAGTTGTTGAGCCTCGTCAACGCCGAGGATCGGCCGATTGTCGAGGGTGTGTACCGAGGTGTGCAGCGCGACGGCCTGCAGCGCGGCCCACTGTCGTACCTCGAGCGAAACGTGTACGACTTCGACGGGTACATCGCCCGGGCTCTCGGCGGTGAGTCTTAGCATTTCGGTCAGTCGAAGGGAGGTCGACGCGCTCCTGGTCGGTGCTCCAAGATCTGGGTGCCAGGCTCGCCCAGTCAGCCAAGAGGGCTCACAGGAATCATTTGGCGCCCAGATTCCGAGGTCGCGAGAATCACGGCGATTCGACGAACGAAGCGCAACTAGTCTCCGCTCATGTCAATGATTCGAACGGTGGCCGAGCTGGAGGCGTTGTACGACGCCCCGGTGCCCACGTCGATCACCAAGGAGATCGATCACCTCACCGAACAGCACCGGGCATACGTCGAGGCGTCACCGTTCGTCCTGGTGGCAACGTCCGGTCCGGGAGGACTCGACTGCTCGCCACGCGGCGACCCGCCAGGCTTCGTCCGCGTCATCGACGAGCGCACGCTGATGATGCCCGATCGACGCGGCAACAACCGGCTCGACACCCTGCGCAACCTCGTGGTCGACCCGAGGATCGGGCTGCTGTTCCTCGTCCCCGGAATCGGCGTGACGCTACGGGTCAACGGAACCGCCGAGTTGTCCATCGACATGGCACTTCGAGAATCCTTCGCGATCGACGGCAAGCTGCCGACCACGGTCATCGTCGTCACGACGACGGCGGTCTACACCCAATGCCCGAAGGCGCTCATCCGCTCGAGCCTCTGGGATGTCTCCTGCCATCGCGACACGACGGATCTGCCTACGGTGGGCGAGATCATGGAGGCGATCACCTGCGGAGCCTTCGACGGCAAGGCTCACGACGCCGCCTACCCGGAGCGGGTTCGCCAGACCATCTACTGATCCACGCCGGTTAGGGTGACGAAGAATTCGCGACGAAGGGGATGCAATGGCACGAGTTCTGTTCATCG
>DATAJN010000109.1:0-3987 GCA_036262105.1 Ilumatobacteraceae bacterium | reverse complement strand
GGAGAACTTGCCGAGTTGCGAGGCGACTACGAAGAGGCGACCTCGGCAACTCTGCTGGCGTACAACACGGTGATGCTCGCCGGATCGAAGTCGTTCAACGCTTCAATGTTGGCAACCAGGCTCGGCAACCTCGCCGCCCTCCAGGGCCGGTTCGACGAGGCTGCGACGTGGCATGAACGAGGTTTGAGCAGAGCACGTGAAAACGAGCTCCCCGGCGCTATTGCTCAGGCGTTCAGCGGAATGGGTGAAGCAGCACGGCGCGCGGGTGACCTCGCCGCGGCGAACTCGTACCATCGTGAAGCATTGGCGCGTTTCGAGACCTCAGGCTCGGTCGAAGGAGCAGTGTTCTCACTTGCATGCCTCGGACTCACTGCGACTACCGGTGGTGACCCCTCTACAGCGATCAAGCTGCTGACCGCCAGCCTTGTCCGTGCCGTCGACAGTTCTGACCGGCGCGGTGTGGCGCTGGCAGTCGAAGGGCTTGCCGACGCGCACGCAATGCTCGACGAGGCGCAGCTGGCTGCTCGGATCCTCGGCGCCGCTGACGCGCTTCGAGAAGAGATCGGCGGTGCCCCTCCAACGTCCCAGCGCGGCTGTGTCGATCGCGCCGAAAGCGTCGCGCGTTCGCAACTCGACGCTGACGCCTACGACGCTGAGCATGCCCGGGGATACGCCAACGCCCACAGCATCGTTTCGAGCCTTACGTCAGGCGAGCCCGTGTGACGCCAGTACGTGCGAAACAAGGACGTCGTTAGGGAACTCGCGTAGGTGTTCACGCCCCAGAACTGCTGCGCGCTCGCGATCGCCGCTCAGCACCAGCCTGATCACCTCGATGTGTTGACGTTCCCGGCGTGTGAGAGGGGTCCCCGCCGAAGACGGCGAGCTCTCACACGCAGATTCTGACGTCACGCTCCGGCCCTGCGCAGATCGTCGTTGGCTCGCTGGCGTCGCAGCAGCCATCTGACATCCAGCATCGTGGTGACGGCGAAGACGCAGACGAACATGATGCACACGGCGACACCGACACCGACACCGATGATGACGAGAAGTCCCACAATCGACGGCGGAGCAACAAGCGCGGCGACCAACGCGAAATCGGCGTGGGAGGACGAGACGGGCCTTGAGTCGCTCTCGACGACTTGATCGGCCGATGGGCATCTCCGAGTCTCTGGGTGGGACTTGATCGCGTGCATTCGGGTCTCCTTGGAAGATTGCTGCGAGCTGTGTTCGCCAATCTGCCCGGACGCGCTGACGCGCTGCTGACGGTCGTTCGCCTGCCGTCATCAGCGTTGCGTCAATGCACGGGCGCAACGTCAGGGCAGGCCGTGAGTCGGCCACGACCCACACGAAAGGAAGATCATGAACACAGCCCTCGCCACCCGGAGCGGCGCACCGCTTGTCCACGACGACACACCCTCGACGAAGGTACGCACACAAAGTTCGGTCCACGACAAGCGTTGGGTGATCCTCGCAGTCCTCTGTTTGTCGCTGTTCATCTCGGTACTCGACGACACCATCATGAACGTCACCCTGCCGTCACTGGTCCGCCAACTCGGCGCCACCACCAGCCAACTGCAATGGATCGTCGACGCATTCGCGCTCGTCTTCGCCGGCCTCCTGCTCGCCGCTGGAAGCCTTGCCGACCGCTTCGGCCGCAAACCCGCTCTCCTGATCGGCTTGGCACTGTTCGCCACGTTCTCGGCCCTCGGGGCTGCGGCTTCGACGTCGGGTCAACTGATCGCTGCACGTGCGCTCATGGGCATCGGGGCGGCCCTCATCTTCCCGACCACACTTGCGATTCTGTCGAACGTGTTCACCGACGCCAAGGAACGAGCCCAGGCGATCGGCATCTGGTCAGCTGTCACCGGCGCCGCCGTCGCGCTGGGTCCGATCGCCGGCGGCTTTCTCCTGGAGCACTTCTGGTGGGGATCGGTGCTGTTGATCAACGTCCCGATCTGCGCGATCGCGATCTTCCTCGGCTGGAGGATCCTGCCAAACTCCAAAGACGTTGACGCTCCACGCCTGGACATCGGCGGACTGGTGTTGTCGATCTTTGCGGTCGGAACCCTGGTCTACACCGTCATCGAAGGCCCGCAGGCCGGATGGGCGTCTAGTCGGACCGTGATCGGCTTCGCCATCGCCGCCGTGGCTGGTCTCGCCTTCGTTGTCTGGGAGAACGGATCGGAACATCCCATGCTCGACGTCGCCGTGTTCTCCAACGCACGGTTCAGTGCGGCCAGCGCATCGATCACCGCGGCGTTCTTCGCCCTGTTCGGATTCATCTTCACGGTCACCCAGTACCTGCAGTTCGTGAAGGGCTACAACACCCTCGAGACCGGCGTGCGCACACTGCCGTTCGCCGTCGCCACAGGATTTGCTGCGCCGTTCGCCGTCAAAATGGTGCGCACGATCGGCACCAAGTACGTCGTCGCAGCAGGTCTGGCCACGATGGCCGTGGGGTTCCTGGTCACCGCGACGTTCTCGGCGACCACCTCATACACCACCATCGCCGCCTCCATGGTGCTGCTGGGCGGTGGCCTCGGGCTGATCATGGCGCCTGCAACCGAGTCGATCATGGGCTCACTGCCAACGGAGAAGGCCGGCGTCGGCTCCGCAGTCAACGACACCACCCGCCAGCTTGGTGGCACCCTCGGGGTCGCGGTCATCGGTTCGTTGTTCGCCTCGGCCTACGGCGACAAGCTGACCGCTGGCCTGCGTGGACTGCTGCCCGAGCGGGCCATGAACGCAGCACGGAGCTCGATCGGAGCTGCATACGCGGTGGCCGACGCAGCCCCAGCCGACGCCCGCCCACTGATCCGCAAAGTTGCGTCGGACGCGTTCCTGTCCGGCTTCGCCCGAGGCGCGATCGTCACGAGTGGGGTCGCACTGGTCGGTTCCATCGCCGCCCTCGCCTTCCTCCCTGCTCGCTCAACCGCGACAGAAGCGGCGAACGAACCCGAAGTCGGCTCAGCGATGCTCTTCGCAACCGTGGGAGCAGCACGATGAACGCGGCCTCACGACACGACTTCTTCACCGTCATCCACAAAGGACAACGCAAGGAGCTCTTCGCGGCCACAATCCTGGCCGGCACCATCAACTGGGAGGACGCCACCGCAGCAAACGAGTTCGTTGCCCTGTGGTCGAATTTGGCCAGCATGCTCGAAGCACACGCCGCTCACGAGCACAACCATTTCTTTCCACTGCTCGCCCAAAATGCCCCCGAGATCGTCGCCCAGGTCGAGGCCGCGCACGAGGACCTGGAGGATGAGTTGATCACTCTCACCGACGTGATCGCACTCGCTGCGGGCAAACGAAGCCGCGAGCATGGCCTCGCCGTCTATCGGCAGGTCTCGGCTTTCGTGGCGAACTACATGCTTCACATCCTCGACGAAGAAACCATCGTCATGCCAGCCATCTGGCAGCACTGCACCGATGCTGAGATCAACGCTGCGCGTCTCAGCTTTCAAGCCGACCAGTCGCCAGCAGGCGTCGCTCGAAGCCGTCGAGCGATTGTCACCGCCGTCACCGAAGCAGAGCTGGTCACGACGGCACTCGGAGTCCAACGCGGATCGACGGAGGAGGAGTTCAAGGCCTTCATGACCGACGCACGCCAACTGCTCGAACCACCCAAATGGAACCGCTTCTACGAATCGGTTTCCGAGACCACACGAAGGGCATCAACGCCATGAAGAACACATCTGGGGCCTGCGGTCTCGGCGGCCTGCTTGAGCTGGGCGAGGGTGTGCCGCATGCCCTCTTGGAGCTCGCGGTGACGGTTGCTGGGCACGTCGACGATGCGCGCCCATGCCGGGATCCAGCAAACCTCGTAGGACTCGGTCACCCTCGTCCCGCCGGCCTCAGCGGCGCGATCATCGTCGGGGTGCTGACGATGGCGATGGCCAACGAGCCCGACCTCTCCTGGGGGGAAGGTCGCTTCACGCCGATGTTCCCGACCCTGATGCAGTCGCTCGTCACCGCATACCCACC
>DATAJN010000108.1:0-3209 GCA_036262105.1 Ilumatobacteraceae bacterium | reverse complement strand
TGGTCGATCTGCAGCGAAGCCCGAGTGTTACGCGTCTGCGGGTCGGTCACCTCGGCGGCGCCATCTCGAAACGTGGCGATGACCATCAGGCGCGCCGCTGAGCCGGCGCGCACAAGGTGCCTCAGCAGCTCGAGAGTCGGTCGCCCGGCCCAGTGGATGTCGTCGAGCAACAGAACCACCGGCGACAATTGAGCTGCGCTCGCCAAAACGCGGTCGACGGCTGAGAACAGCAGGTAGCGCTCCGTCTCAGGATCCGCCGCCGGGGATCTCGACAATCCAGGCAGCAGTCGCTCGAATTGAGGCAGGAGGATGAGGAGGTCGCCGAGATCGCGGTCGGTGTTGAGCGGCCGACCGAATCCTGGAAGTGACCGTAAGAGATGGTCGAGCGCATGAACCCACGGCTGGTAGGGAAGGGCCAGTTCGGCATCGCAACTTCCGAGCAGAACAATCGCCCCGGCGTCATGACACATGCGGGCGAAGTCGGCAGCGAGTCGGGTCTTGCCGGCGCCGGCCTCCCCGCCGACCAGCACCACCTCGCGAGAGCCGTCGCGGGCGCGATCCCACGCATCGTCGAGCGTCTGCCATTCGGGCTCGCGGCCCACCAGCCGCTGGCGAACCACCGTGGCGATTCCTGCCGGTAGGGGTATCCCGTTCTGCTCGATCGATACTCCGGGGTCGGCGGCGGGTTCGAGTGGCTGCCAGTCGAGGACGAACGCCTCGACCGGCTCATCGAGGCCTTCGATCTCGATCGGCCCCATCGGCGAGTACCCGTCGGTCGTGGCGCCGCCGGCCAGCCAGCGCACGACGTTGTTGGCCAGGATCTGTCCTGGTGCGGCCCTGGCCAGGAGCCCGCTGGCTATGCCGACGGCGACACCGGCGCATGTGCCGTCGCTCCATTCGACGTCGCCGGTGGCCAGGCCGATTCGCATGGGCGACCCGATCAATGGCGATGCCGCGACGCGCTGCATCTCGACGCTGGCAGCCACAGCGGCCGAGGCACTTTCGAACGCGACGAGCGCCGCGTTCGTCGTGACGTCCACGACGACGCCCGACCCGGAGCGCGCCAGTTCGGTGAAGAACGTGATGTTCTCGGCCGGCGCAACCGCGGCGCACATGACCGTCGAGGTTCGACTCGCTGCTGCGTCCACTCCTCCTCCTAGTCAGATCTGACTACCAACCACCAGCAGAGTCAACGGAATTCCACTGAATGAAGGCAAGACATGGTCATGACAGCCGGTTCGAGAGTCTCTACAGTCACCGATGACGACGACGTGAGACCTCCTGCCGGGCCCGGTGGGAGGGTTCACGACACAAGCAGGAGGATCCATGGCCCTCTTCGTGATCGAACGAAACTTCGCCGAGCAATTGGAGCTCGACGAATTGGATCATGCCGGTATCAAGTTGGTGAACGATGACGTGGGGGTCCGCTGGGTCTACTCGTTCCTGTCCGCCGACAAGAAGAAGACGTACTGCCTCTATGAGGCCTCGAGTCCCGAGGCGATCATGGAAGCAGCGGCTCGTCTCGGCATTCCTGCAGATGTCATCGTCGCCGTCGAGCAATTCGGGCCTGTTTCGGCCCACTGAAATCGTCGTCGTCAACGACCATTCCTCAACTCTGAACGGAAAGAACAATGACGACAATCACCACTGCAACCGGCCTCCTCACCGACGAGATGCTCGCCAGGTTCGACAGCCGAGCTGCCACCTACGACCGCGAGAATCGCTTCTTCGACGAGGACTGGGACGAACTTTGCCAGTCCGGCTACCTGCTGGCCGCCGTGCCGACCGGTTTCGGCGGAGCCGGCCTCGGTCTCGACGCGATCGCCCGCCTGCAGGGCCAACTCGCCTACCACGCACCGGCAACGGCGGTGGCGGTCAACATGCACCTCTACTGGACCGGCGTTGCCGCGGATCTGCTTCGTTCCGGCGACACGTCGTGTCGCTGGTTGCTCGAACGGGCTGCCGACGGTGAGATCTTCGCCGCCATCCACGGAGAAGCCGGCAATGACATCCCCCTTCTGCTCTCCTCGTCGAAGGCGGAGAAGGTGCCGGGCGGCTGGGAAATCACCGGCCACAAGATCTTCGGCAGCCTCTCACCGGTGTGGACCCTTGCTGGGTTCCACGCCATGGACACGTCGGACCCGGCCAACCCGAAGATCGTCCACGGATTCCTGCCGCGGACCGCGACCGGATACGAGATCATCGAGACGTGGGACACCATCGGGATGCGTGCGACGCAGAGCCACGACACGGTGCTCGATCGAGCATTCGTAGCTGACGAGAACATCGTGCTCGTCTGCCCGGCGGGTTTCGCCGGAGCGGGCATGTTCCAAGTCGCCGTCTTCGCCTGGGCCCTGATGGGGTTCTCCACCGTCTACCTCGGCGCGGCACGACGAGCGTTCGACATCACGATCGATCGCATGCCCAAGCGCACCTCGGTGGCCCTGACCAATTCGATGGCTCACCATCCCGAGGTGCAACACAACGTGTCGGAGATGCGCATCGCCCTCGACGCCAGCGAGGCACTGTTGGAGAAGGTCTGCAGCGACTGGACGAACGGCGTTGCGCATGCCGATTGGCCGGTGCGTCTGGTCGGTGCCAGGCACTTCATCATCAACCACGCCTACGACATCGTCGACCGGGCGATGGATCTCTCCGGCGGCGGTGCCGCGTTCAAGGGCAACCGCCTCGAGCAGATCTTCCGCGACGTGCGGATGGGACGGTTCCACCCCGGCAACACCCTGCTCGCCCATGAACTGGTGGCCAAGTTGTGCCTCGGCATCAACCCCGACGATCCCCAGCGCTGGGGGTAGGAGCGAATTCGGTGTTGAGTCTTGAACTTCAGTAGTTCCGGTCGTTGGAACGCTTCTTGGGGGGAGCCTTGAATGGGGCTTCGATGAGCGTTTCGAACTGGGAGTCGTCGGGCTGCTTGGGCTCGTTGAGACGCTGGAGGTAGGTCTTCAGCGCGGCGCGAGCGGCGACGACGTGTTCGCCCTTTCCGCCCACGGACCGGGCCAACGCATCCTTGGCCTTTTCGACGCGAGCCCGCCGAGTTGCCTTCTCCTCCTCGGAGATCACACGCTTGGGTTTGTCAACCGCCGCCGCGGCACGCCGGGCTTCGATCTCCTGGAGTGGCGTGAGCTTCGGGGTGGGCATCGAACGAGTCCTTCTCTCGGGGTGAACCGACGTTACACCGAACGATCGACGGC
>DATAJN010000107.1:0-3495 GCA_036262105.1 Ilumatobacteraceae bacterium | reverse complement strand
GACGTTCGGCTTGCCGAGGTGATCGATGACGAACCTTCCCTCCGGTACGGATGTTGCCGCTTCGGCGGCTGCGTCGATCTGATGCGGCAGGATCAACAGATCGTGCGCCAGGTTGTGGGCGGCGATCACACGAAGCCCGGCCAGCACTTCAGGTCGTCCGAGCCAGTTCGGGTCGAGCTCATATTGCACGAGGCTGCGCACCCCGACGAGCCAGCGGCCCGACGGTCTGTTGAGCAGGCGATCGAGCTGCTCACCCACATCGGAAGCTGCAACATCGACGTACCCGACGACTCCGACGATCAGGGAGTGTTGTTCGGCGAGGTCGAGCAGTTCTTCGGTTTCGGTGACATCGGCGACGGTCTGCACCACGACCGTGCCGGCGATGTGTTGACCCATCGTTGCGGCGGCCAGATCGGTGACTCCGAAGTCTCGTCTCAGCGACGTCATCTCTGCACCGACCATCCAAGGTTGCGGTCGCGCTGAGAGATCCCACAAGTGATGGTGGGCGTCGATGCGCGCTGTCATCGGCCGGTCACGAACGGCCAACCCATGCGGGGCCGTCCGGGAAGCGGAACTCGGCGATCGACGTTTCGAGCATTCGCGCTCCCGCGCCGGCTCCCTTCGGCGCACGGTATCGGCCGCCCGTGACGATCACCGGTTCGGTGAAGTGTTCGTGGAGGTGATCCACGTACTCGACCCAACGGTTGTCGGTCGTACCGCTGACAGCGACGTAGTCGAACATCGCCAGATGTTGCACCATCTCGCACAGACCAACCCCACCGGCGTGGGGGCATACGGGCGTGTCGAACTTTGCCGCGAGCAGCAGGATGGCAAGGTTCTCGTTGACCCCGCCCACGCGACATGCGTCGATCTGCAGAACGTCGATGGCTTTGGCCTGCAGCATCTGCTTGAAGATGACTCGGTTCTGGACGTGCTCGCCGGTTGCGACCAGGATGGGATGAACGGCGGCACGAATGGTGGCGTGGCCGAGAACGTCGTCTGGCGAGGTCGGCTCCTCGATCCAATACGGCTCGAACGGCGCAAGTTTGGCCATCCATTCGATCGCCTCGATCACGCCCCATCGTTGGTTGGCGTCGAGTGCGATTCGTGCTCCCTCGCCGGCGGCGTTGCGGGCTACCTTCATGCGGCGGATGTCGGAATCGGCATCGCTGCCGACCTTCAGCTTCAGCATGCTGAAGCCCTCGGCCACGGACGCGCTCACGAGCCGGGCCACCTTTTCGTCGTCGTAGCCGAGCCAACCTGCCGACGTTGTGTAGGCGGGTAGGCCGTGCGTCTCGAGTGCCGCCACCCGCTCCAATTTGCCCGCCTCAGAATCGCGCAGGATGCTGAGCGCATCAGCAGGTGTGACTGCGTCGTCGATGTAGGTGAAGTCGATCTGGTGCACGATCTCATCGGGGGTGAGAGCGGCGAGAACTCGCCACAGTGGGCGGCCCTCGATGCGGCAACGGAGATCCCATATCGCGTTCACCACGGCGCCGATGGCCATGTGCATGACGCCCTTTTCGGGTCCCAGCCAGCGGAGCTGACCGTCCCACGTCAGTTCCCGAGCGAGTGCTCCGATGTCGGCGATCAGCGCGGCCACGTCCCTACCCACGACGTATGGGGCGAGCGTGCGAATCGCGGTGCAGGCAACCTCGTTGCCGCGTCCAGTGGTGAAGAGCAACGAATATCCCGCAACGTCGGAATCATCCAAGGTCAACACGACATACGCGGCCGAGTAGTCGGGTTCGGGGTTCATCGCGTCCGACCCGTCCAAACCGCGGGAAGTCGGGAAGCGAACGTCGACGACGTCGAGCGCGCTGATACAGGTCATGAGTTTCCTTGTTAGTCGATGGTCGGGGGTGGTCCGGACGGACGGGCGCCGAGCGGAGCTCGGCGACCGTCCGCCATCTGGACGGGTCAGCCGCCGAAGTCGGCGGCGTTGTCCTTGGTGACCATCGCTGTTCCAGTGTCGATGTTTGCTTCGACGGTCTTTCCGCTGACCGCATCGAGCGCCGCCTGCGCGCCCAGCTCGCCCATCTTCGCCGGGAACTGCGCCACGGATCCGAGCTCGGTGCCGGCCACGATCGCGGCGACTTCATCCGGCCCGGCATCGAAGCCGACGGTCAGCACTGTCTTTCCTGCACTCTTGATCGACTCGATGGCACCCAGGATCGGGGGGCCGCATGCGCCGTAGATCAGGGTGACGTCGGGATTGGCGGTCAGGATGTCCTGGGCCGCGTCGTGGCCCTTGGTCTGGTCGCAATCGGTGGGCAAGGAGGCGACGATCTTGAAGCCGTCTCCGAGACCTTGCTTGAAGCCGTCGACTCGCTGTTGCAACGACGGCGCACCGGCGACACCTTCGAGAATGGCGACGGTGTCTCCCGCCTTCAGCTGACCAGCGACGAACTTGCCGGCGAGCACGCCACCGGCGAGGTTGTCGGTGGCGACGAGGGCTGTCTTACCACTCCAACCGGGAATGTCGTTGTCGACGAGGATCACCTTGATGCCGCCATCGACCGCCTTCTGCAGTGCGTCTTGCACGTTCGGACTCGTCGGTGTGATCACGATGGCCTTCACGCCTTGAGTGATCATCGACTCGATGGCGTTGATCTCGCCCTCGTCGTCGGTGCCACTGGTTCCCTGGGCAAAGACGAGCTCGACATCACTGTGCTCCTTGTTCCATGTCTTCGCGGCGTCGACCATCGTGTCGTAGAAGTCGACCGGGAACTTGGTGATGAAGCCGATCTTGCTCGTGCCCCCTGTAGCGCTGGTGTCGGCTGGCGCCGGGGTGGTCGGTGTTGGTGCCGCCGTCGGTGTTGGTGCCGGAGTCGTGGATGCGGCCGCAACCGTGGTCGGTGCGGCGGTGCTTGGACTCGCCTTCTTGTCGGAACCACAGGCCGTCGCGCCTACTCCCAACGTGAGGCACACCAGTAACGGGGCAAAGAGGTACCTATGTCTTGTCATTTCTTCTCCTTGTGATGGCGGCGGTGTGCCGCAGGCGTGCGCGGTCAGACCGGTGGTCTGGGCGACGTCGTTCTGTTGGTTGGTGGATCCACAGACTCGGCAGCAGTACCGACGATCATGGCGACGATCCTCTGCTGGCTCTCCGGACTGGGTACTTCTTCGCCGACCGCACGGCCGCGTCGCATGACGACGGCCCGGTCGGCGACTTCAGTCACATGATCCATGGCATGCGAGATCACGATGACAGCGTGACCCTCCGCTCGTAGGCGGAGGATGAGATCGAGCACGCGCCGCGACTCGCGCAGACCCAGCGCGGCGGTGGGCTCGTCGAGGATGACGACCTTCGAGGCAAAAGCAGCGGCTCGGGCCACGGCGATCACCTGGCGCTGCCCACCCGACATGAGGCCTACAGTCGTGGCCCGGTCGGGGAGCGAAACCTGCAGCCGGTCGAGGACGTCGACGGTGGCTTCGCCCATCGAACGGCGCCGCAGGACTCGAAGCGGACGCGGCAGCCATGGCGGCCCGGCC
>DATAJN010000106.1:0-2439 GCA_036262105.1 Ilumatobacteraceae bacterium | reverse complement strand
GAGAACCTGTCGTACGGCGACGCCTCGGCAGGCTGGGTGACCATGGCCGCCAACTTGTCGATCGGCACCGCCGGTGCCTATCTCTCCGACATGGCAGTGGCCGAACTGTGGGGCGACGACCGCCAGCCGGTGATCGCCGGTCAGGGCACCCGACCCGGAACCGCCGAGATGGTCGACGGCGGTCTGTCGCTGAGTGGTTCCTGGAGCTTCGGCTCCGGCCTGAAGCACTCGTCGCACGTGCATTCACTCGGCATCATCGAAGAGACCGGCGAGCCGCGCATCTTCGTCACGCCCATCGAAGCAGTGAACCTCATCGACAACTGGGACGTCATGGGTCTGTGCGGCACGGGAAGCATCGACTACACGATGGACTCCGTCTTCGTGCCGGATGGATGGAGCCACTTCGCAGTCACCACAGTCTCAGAACGCGGTGGCCCGTTGTACGGGCTCGGCATCATCGGTTTCGCCGTCACGTGCCACAGCGGTTGGGCAATGGGGGTCGGCCGGCGAATGCTCGACGAACTCGCCGGTCTGGTCCAGGCCAAGTCCGGCAGGCCCGGCGCGCAGGCCGACAACAGCGCCTTCCAACAGGGCTACGCGCAGGCCGAAGCGAGCTTTCGGTCGGCACGGGCCTTCGTCCTCGAAGCGTGGACGGACGCGTCGAAGAGCCTGTACGCCGGAGACGAGATCTCCGTGCGCCAACACACGCTCATCCGCTTGGCCCTCACCAACATCACCAAGGTGCTCCACGAAGTGGCCACCTTCGTGTACCTCGCCGGCGGCACCACGGCACTACGCCGCGGCACGCTGCAGCGGTTGTTCCGCGACGTGCACGCCGGCACGCAGCACGTCACGTCATCGCCGATGGTCTGGCAGACTTGCGCACGCGAGCTCCTCGGCGTCGCCGAGGGCAAGCACTGGCAGTTCCTCGATCTCGTCGATCCTCACTGAGCGACAGACGGGCCACTGGCGAGACGCCGTGCCCATCGCAATGCATGGTCGAGCGAACCGGTGAAGGCAATGCCCTGCCAGGCGATGTCGAAGGCCGTGCCGTGATCCACTGATGTCCGGATGATCGGCAGACCGACGGTGACGTTGACTCCGCTCTCGAACGCCAGCAGCTTCATCGGCGTGTGCCCCTGGTCGTGGTACATGCACACGATCGCGTCGAACCGTTTGCGGTTCACAGCCTGATGGAACACGGTGTCGGCCGGGTGGGGTCCACTGGCGTCGATGCCCGCTGCCTGCGCGGCCTCGATCGCGGGAACGATGAACGTTGCATCCTCCGAACCGAACAGGCCGTGCTCGCCGGCGTGCGGATTGACTCCGCACACCGCGATCCGCGGTCGGTCGAGGAAGCGACGAAGCGTCTCGTGGGTCAGCTCGATGACCTCGAGCACACGCGGCGTCGTGACCCTGCTGATCGCCTCGCGCAGCGAGACGTGAGTGCTGACGTGTGTCACGGCCAGGTCGCCGGCGGTCAGCATCATCGTGTACCGCTGCACGCCGCATGCCGCAGCGATCAACTCGGTGTGGCCGACGAAGCCCGGATCACTCAGCTGCGTCGCTTCCTTGTTCATCGGCATCGTCACGATGCCGGCCACCCGACCCGCGAGGGCATCGTCGGTGGCCGCAACCACGTAGTGCCGGGCGGCAGCGCCCGACGCGGCATCGATCACCCCCGGACGATGATCGGCTGCGCTCAGCAAGCCGGCATCGACCACCTGCAACACACCGGGTCGCCATTGTGCCGGATAGGCGATCGCCTCCATCGCGATGTCGATGCCGAGCATCTCGGCGCCGCGACGAAGAATCGCCAGATCGCCGTAGACGACCACGGTCTCGTCGGCAAACGCCCCATCGGCGGCTCGCCGCAGGACGATCTCCGGGCCCACCCCCGAGGCATCACCCATCGTGATCGCCATCGGTACGGTCGCTGTCATCTGTCCTGTCCTCTCATCACCAGGTCCACCAGCGTATTGGCTGTTCCGAAGCCGCCGGGCTTGCTGGCCAAACGCAGACGCCTGCCGTCGATCTCCGCCTCGCCGAGGCTGATGCCGACCCCGATGGAACCGAACACACGAACCGGAGCAGCGCCGATGAAGGCCGCCGCCGTGTCACCACCCACCAGGATCACACTTCGCGCTCCGATCGTGATGACTCGTCGATGAGCACGCGCTGCAACCTCGGCGGCGATGGCCTCCGGATCGCCGCCACGGGCGTCGTTCGACATCACCACGGCGACACCGGCATCGGCGAGGGCAGCCATCTGGGCGCGGCTTGCCGGATGCAGGCTGGCACACACGGCGAGCACAGGCGGAGGAAGCATCGGCTCCGGAAGGCGGGGCGCGGTGATGTTGGACGCGCAGGCACGAGCCACGGCACCGACGACCGAGGCCGAGCCGGCAACCACCACGAGGTCGTCGCACAGCGCGACAG
>DATAJN010000105.1:0-2043 GCA_036262105.1 Ilumatobacteraceae bacterium | reverse complement strand
GGGCGATACACCCGCAGCGCCGCTCGCAACGACTGCACGGCAACGCCGAGGCGCACCTGGTCCGATGCCTGCGTCATCGGCATCGCCAGGATCGCGATCGCGTTGTTCATGTTGGCCAGTGCAAACCGTTCCGGGTGCCGCTCCTCGCTGAGCACGATCAGCGCCGACTGGTACGAGCGGCTGGCTTCCACCAGGCGGTGGCGCTGCGTGTCGGCCAGTTGATGGGCCACCAAACCACGCTCGAGGTGCATGCCGGCCCGCAGCTCGGCCAGCTCGGTGGGCATCAGCAGTGCGATGGCCTCGTCGTACAACTCGAGCGCAGTCTCATTGGCGCCCTGCGTGTGGTGTAGGTGCTCGGCCAGCATGCCGAGCACCCGCGCATGCAGCACGGGACCCACCGCCGCGGCATGCGGCACGGCTTCGCGCAGAAGGCGCAGCGCGCCGCGCGAGTCCTTGAACTCCAGGGCGCGGGCAGCGCGCACCGTCAGGGCCAGGACTGCGAACTCACCGTCGACACCATCGGGTGATGGCGGCTCGTCGGACAGGCCACTCGCGTACGCTGCGGCCGAGACCACGACTCGCAGCGCAAGGTCGTCGGCGGCAGCGACCGCCGCTGCGACGAGGTGCTCGGGAGTGGGCGCCAGCACGAAACGATTGATGACCGATTCGCGATCGTCGCCCAGCGAGGCGGACGCGGCGTCGGTGTCGTCGACACTCGCCGCTGCGAACGCGGTTGCCGCCGCAGGCCACCTCGTCGGCCGCACACCACGCGCCAGGGACTGCAACAGATCCGCGGTGCCGTCTCCGGCACTGATCAGCAGCAAGCCTGCCGGTCCGTCGAAGAGGCCCAGTGGCTGAGGCCGCAACATGGTCTCGGGAGTGTGGTCGGTCATCGTCATTGCATTCCCCATTCGGGTCCGTGGTCACGTTCGGCGGTGGCGCGCACGATGCGCGCCGCCAGTTCCGCTCGCGCTCTGGTGTGGTAGGTCTGCAGCCGGTGCCGCACGGCGCCGTCGTCGAACACGACGTCGAGCACCACGGTGAACCGGCCGTGTTCTTCGATGATCTCGGTGCTCACGATCGGGCCGACATCGTTCACGGCACGGGCGCGGCGGGCGCGAGCTCGGGGGCCATCGACGGCCCGCACAGATGGTCCACCAACTCCTCCACGGCCGCTTCCACGGCAGACGTGAGCGGCGCACCGAACTCGAAGCCGCCGGCCTCGATCAGGTAGACGACGATGTCCATGGGGTAGTCGTCCTTCAGCAGCCATCGCCCGAAAGCAAGGGCGTGGTCCCATCGGAAGGCGTGCAGGTTGATGCCCTCCAGCGGTGGCAGCACCTCGACATCGGCTCCGCTCAGCCGGTACAGGGTTCCCGGCTCACCGCCCGTCGCCGCGGCATCCACCAGCACCACGCGGCCGGCGCCGCGCATGCGAAAGGCGACATCCATCCCGCTCGTGCCACCATCGGCGACCTCGATGCCTTCCGGTAGCCCGCGGTCGAGCATCCGCCGGATGAGGACCGGGCCGACGGCGTCGTCGCCCCTCAGCAGGTTGCCGCAACCAATGATCAGTGCACTCACATCATGCCGTTGACCTTGAACTGGGCCATCTCCTCGCCGGTCTTGCCGTCGTAGGCATGGACAGTGCACACGATGCAGCTGTCGAAGCTGCGGGCCACATGACCCAGCTCGATCGGGTCGTGGAGGTCTTCGACGGGTGCACCGATGAAGCTCTGCTCCATCGGTCCGTTCGCACCCTTGCCGTCCTTCGGGCCGATGTTCCAGGCCGTCGGCGTGATCACCTGGTAGTTGGCGATCTTGTTGTCCTCCAGCACGATCCAGTCGGCGAGCGCCCCGCGAGCGGCCTCGGTGGCGCCGAAGCCCTTGCCCGATTCGCGTTCCACCGGCTTGATGTAGAAGCGGTCGTGCAGGTCGATCTGGTCGATCCACTGGCGGGTCATCTCGTAGTACTTCGGCGCTTCGTGCAGACGAGCCAACACCCGCAGGAAGATGCTCGGGCCGATCTTGGTGTAGATGTCG
>DATAJN010000104.1:0-14042 GCA_036262105.1 Ilumatobacteraceae bacterium | reverse complement strand
AGGTGCATGGCGACGCCGACGACAACACGATGGCGGTTCTCGCCCGCCGGCTCCTGGCCAACCCCGTGATCGAACGATGGTCGATGGGGCCGATCGAGCCGGCCTTCGTCGACAGCGAGGCCAGGGCCGACACCGGCGTCGAGCGCGTCGACATCGCCGGCCTCGACGATCAGGGTCTCGAGGCACTCAACCGTGAGCGTGGTCTGTCGCTCGATCTCGCCGAGCTTCAGGCGATCGCCGATCACTTCCGATCGATCGGGCGACACCCCACCGACGTCGAGCTGGAAACCCTGGCCCAGACGTGGAGCGAACACTGCGCTCACAAGACCTTCCGAGCCAGGATCATCGCCGACGACGGCCAGTCGATCGCTCCCCTCTTGCAACAACTGCGAGCCGCCACCGACGCCATCGCCGCACCGTTCCTGCGCAGCGCCTTCGTCGGCAACGCCGGCATCGTCTCGTTCTCGCCCGGAACCACCATTGCGGTCAAGGCCGAGACGCACAACCATCCTTCGGCGATCGAACCGTTCGGTGGTTCCAACACTGGCGTCGGAGGCGTGATTCGCGACGTGATGGGCGCTGCCCACCGACCAATCGCCGTCACCGACATCTTGTGCTTCGGCCCAACCGACCTTCCCGCGGCGCGACTTCCGGAAGGTGTTCTGCATCCACGGCTGATCGCCGCCGGAGTGGTCGCCGGTGTTGCCGACTACGGCAACAAGATCGGCTTGCCCACCGTCGCCGGAGCCGTGCTCTACGACGATGGTTACATCGCCAACCCGCTCGTGTACTGCGGTTGCATCGGCATCGCCGACGACATCGCCCCGACGGATGGACCACACGCCGGTGATCTGGTCGTGGTGCTCGGCGGCCGCACCGGGCGCGACGGGCTGCGCGGCGCCACCTTCTCCAGCGCCACGATGGATGCAACCACGGGCGACGTGGCCGGCGCCAGCGTGCAGATCGGCGACCCGATCACCGAAAAGCTCCTGATCGATGTGTTGCGCGAGGCAGTCGGGGAAGTGTTGCCCGGCGGCACCGACGGGGTGCCGTACGGCACCACTTCCCGAATGTTCACGGCGATCACGGATTGCGGAGCTGGCGGCTTGTCGTCGGCGGTCGGTGAGATGGCTGAGGGAATCGGAGCCGATGTCGACCTGGCTCTCGCGCCGTTGAAGTACCCGGGGCTGCGGCCATGGGAGATCTGGCTCAGCGAAGCGCAGGAGCGAATGGTCGTGGCCGTGTCAGAAGCGTCGTGGCCGCGCTTGCGCGAGCTGTGCCGGCGACACGATGTCGAGGCGACATCGCTCGGCACGTTCACTGGTGACGGCATCCTCCATGTGCGTCACGGCGCGACCTCGGTGCTGCAACTCGACACCCACTTCCTGCACGACGGCCGGCCACAACGCGAGATGCACGCCGTGCTGCCATCGCCTCCTCGCCACGTGTGCCAGCCGCCGGCCTGCGCCGACATGGCCGCGGCTGTTCTCGACCTGTTGCGCCACCCCAACATCGCTTCCAAGGAGTCGGTGATCCGTCGCTACGACCATGAGATCCTCGGTAGCACCGTGGTGCGACCACTCGTCGGCGCTCATCGCGATGGCCACGCCGATGGTGTGGTGCTCGCCGACCCGGCCGACAGCCACGGCCTGGCCATCGGTATCGGCGTCAACCCGTGGTACGGCGAGCTCGACCCCGAACGGATGGCACACGCGGTAGTCGACGAGGCCATCCGCAACATCGTCGCTGTCGGTGCCGATCCCGCAAGCGTCGCGCTGCTCGACAACTTCTCGTGGGGCGACCCGCGGCGCCACTCGACGATGGGCGAACTGGTTGCTGCCGTACGCGGCTGCTGTGACGCATCCGTGGCGCATGCTGCACCGTTCGTCAGCGGCAAGGACTCCTTGAACAACGAATACTTCGGCGCCGATGGAGCCCGCCACTCCGTGCCGCCGACGCTGGTGATCACCGCTGTCGCGCACGTTCCCGATGTCAGTGCAGTCGTCACGCCCGACTTGAAGCGGGCTGGCGACGTCGTCGTGCAGATCGGAACCACCCGCTGCGAGTTCGGCGCCAGCCACTTCGCCAAACTTGGCGGCCCGGCGTTCGACGCCACCGTTCCGGCACCGGATCCCGACGCACCGACGCGCTACCGGCGTTTGCACAAGGCGATGCGCTCGGGGCGCGTGCTCGCGTGCCACGACATCAGCGAAGGTGGGCTCGCAGTCGCTCTGGCAGAGATGGCGATCGGCGGACGGCTGGGTCTGTCGATCGATGCACTGCCAGGACCCGACCCGGTATCTGCACTGTTCAGCGAGTCATCGAGCAGGTTCGTGTGCGAGGTTGCCGCAGGCGACGTCGAGTGGTTGGCCGAGCAACTCGGCGAGCCTGTCACGGTGCTCGGAACCGTCACAACAACGCAACTTGTCGCTCTCCCAGGCTCGTCGGCACTCGCCCTCGACACGCTCGTCGACGCGTTCGGAGCAGGTCGATGAGTAGGCCCGTGGCGCTCGTTCTCGCCGCGGCCGGAACCAATCGCGATCATGACGTGGCGTTCGCGCTCGACCTCGCAGGCGCCGAATCACGAATCGTCCTGCTGTCGGATCTGATCGAGCGACCATCGTTGTTGAGCGACGGACAGATGGCCGTGATCGCCGGCGGATTCAGCTACGCCGACGCGCTCGGCGCGGGGCGCATGTTCGCACTGCAACTCGAGCACCGAGTCGGTGAGGCACTCCGAGGGTTCGTCGCCGCCGGGAAGCCGGTGATCGGGATCTGCAACGGATTCCAGGTTCTGACGCGTACCGGCCTGTTGCCGGGGGCCCTCGGGCACAACGAGAGCGGACACTTCCAATGCCAGTGGGTGCGCCTGGAGGCGCCGGCCAGCCGATGCATCTGGACGACTGGTGTTGCCTCGATCGACTGCCCCATCGCCCATGGTGAGGGTCGCTACACCCATCCTGATCCGTCCGGTCTCCACGCCGCCGGCCAGGTCGCCTTGCGATACAGCACGGTCAACCCGAACGGTTCGGTAGATGCCATCGCCGGCGTCTGCGACGCGACCGGGGTCGTGCTGGGTCTCATGCCACACCCCGAGAACCACGTCATCGCCCGTCAGTTCCCCGGCTTCACCAGCGGCGACCGCGGCGACCTCGGCCTGGCCCTGTTCGAACAAGGCGTTCGCTACGCCAAGGAGCGTTGAGATGGTTGCACCCTTCATGGACATCGAGCTTCCGCTCACTGATCGACGCGACGGAAAGGTCCGCGTCTCGTACTCCTATGGCGGCGACCGGCGACTGTTCGTCACCACCGACCGCCTCTCGGCCTTCGACCGCGTGATTGCCGGCGTGCCGTACAAGGGCCAGGTGCTGAACCAACTCAGCGGTTGGTGGTTCGAACGCACTGCCGACGTCGTGGCCAACCACGTCGTCGACCTCCCCGACCCCAACGTGCTCGTCGCCCGCAGCGCCCAGCCGTTGCCGGTCGAAGTCGTCGTCCGTGGTTACATCACCGGAGTCACCAGCACGTCGCTGTGGCGGCAGTACGCCGACGGAGCACGTTCGATCTACGGGTACCAGTTCCCCGAGGGTCTGCAGAAGAACTCGGTACTGGCGTCGGCCATCATCACCCCGACCACGAAGGCCGAACACGGCGGGCACGACGAGCCGTTGAGCCCCAGCGATGTCGTCAGCAAAGGTCTGGTCGACGCGGGTCTGTGGCACACGGTCGAAACCGCCGCGCTCGAACTGTTCGCCCGCGGGCAGCAGATCGCGGGTCAGTCAGGCCTGATCCTCGCCGACACGAAGTACGAGTTCGGCACGACGCCCGATGGTGAGTTGCTGCTGATCGACGAAGTACACACGCCCGACTCGTCTCGCTACTGGGTTGCCGGCAGCTACCAGGATCGCGTCGGCTCCGGACAGGAACCGGAGAGTCTCGACAAGGAGATCGTCCGCCGTGCCTTGATCGACGCTGGGTACGACGGGCATGGCGAGCCACCGCTGCTCGACCAGGCAGTATGGCAAGCGACGTCGACGCGCTACATCGACGCATACGAACGACTGACCGGCCTGCAATTCGAACCCGGCAGCTACCCGGTCGCAGACCGGATCAAGGAGGTCCTAGGGCATGCTGCCTGACCAACCAGTCGTCGTCAGATCGGTGCAACCGATGCGTTCCGACTCACCACGCGAGGAATGCGGAGTGTTCGGAGTATCGACACCCCATGGCGAAGGAGTCGCCCAAACCGTCTTCTTCGCGCTGTTCGCGTTGCAGCATCGCGGCCAAGAGGCTGCAGGTATCGCTGTCAGCGACGGCAGCCGGGTGCGCCTGCACAAAGACTCCGGTCTCGTCGCCAACGTGTTCACACCGTCGACCATGAGCACCCTTGCCGGGTATCACGGCATCGGTCACACTCGCTACAGCACCACTGGAGCCAACGCTCAACGCAACATTCAGCCGTTCCTCGTCGAGACCATGCACGGTCCACTCGCTCTCGCCCACAACGGCAACCTCGTCAACGCACCCGCGTTGCGCGACGAGTTGCTCACCCGCGGCTTCGGGCTCACCGCCACCAGCGACACCGAAGTGATGACCCTCATGCTCGCGGCTGCCGGCGGGAAGACCTGGGAAGACCGCGTCGAGCGAACGCTGCCGGCATGGAAGGGGGCCTTCTCGCTGGTGATCCTTGCCGCCGATCGGGTGATCGCGGTCCGCGATCCGTGGGGATTCCGGCCGATGAGCGTCGGCAGGCTTCCCCACGGTGGCTACGCGGTTGCCTCCGAGACGTGTGCCCTGAACACGTTGGGATGCGTCGACATCAGCGAGGTCGGACCCGGCGAGATCGTCACGCTGCACGGGGCCGAGATCACCCGTCGCCAGGCGCTGACGCCGGCCGCCAGCCCAGCGCGCTGCACCTTCGAGTTCGTCTACTTCAGCCGCCCCGACAGCGTCTGGGCGCACCGCAACATGCACCATGTTCGTCAGCGCCTCGGTGAGGAGCTCGCCGCAGAAGCACCGGCCGATGCCGACGTCGTGATTCCCGTACCAGACTCTTCGATACCGGCAGCGATCGGCTTCAGCAGGGCAAGCGGCATCCCGCACAACGACGGCCTCATCAAAAACCGCTACATCGGCCGCACCTTCATCGAACCCACACAAGACCTGCGCGATCGCGGCGTCGCCTTGAAGTTCAACGCCCTCGCCGAGAACCTTGCCGGCAAGCGCGTTGTGATGATCGACGACTCACTCGTTCGCGGCACCACTGCCGGCCCATTGGTGAAGTTGCTGCGCGATGCCGGCGCCACGGAGGTGCACGTGCGCATCACGTGCCCGCCCATCACCCACGCCTGCCACTTCGGCGTCGACATGGGCCACGACGGCGACCTGATGGCCGCACGCCTGACGGTCGAAGAGATCCGGGTGCACATCGACGCCGATTCGCTGGCCTTCCTGTCGCTCGATGGAATGATGCGAGCCATCACCGTCGACCCCGGTGATGCCACGGCGGGCGACGCCAACGGGTACTGCAACGCCTGCTTCACCGGTCGCTATCCGATCGAGGTCGCCGAGGCTCAGGCCAAGCTCTCGTTCGAGGGTGTCCTCGCGTGAAAGTGATTGTGATCGGTTCCGGCGGCCGCGAGTCGGCCATCGCTTGGGCATGCCGGCTCCACGGCCACGACGTGATCGTCACCGCAGATCTGGCACCCGACGCCACACCCGACCTCGTGATCGTCGGCCCGGAGACCGCACTCGCCAACGGCATCGCCGATGACTGCCACCGACGGCAGATCCCGTGCTTCGGCCCGACTGCCGAGGTGGCCAAGCTCGAGTCGTCGAAGGGTTACGCCCGCGAACTGGCTGCCGCGCTCGGCCTGCCATCGCCGCGATACCTGGCGACCACGTCGACTCAGGACGCGTTGGCATGGTGGCAAGCCCTCGGTGGCCCGATCGTGGTCAAGCAAGACGGTCTCGCGGCCGGCAAAGGCGTCATCGTGCCCGCCTCCGACGGCGAAACCATCGAGGCAATCACCCTGCTGGCCGAACTCGGGCCGATCGTGGTCGAAGAGCGGCTCACGGGGTCGGAGTGCAGCCTGATGGCCATGTGCGACGGCACCGTGGCGCGGCCGCTGCCGATCGCCCAGGACCACAAGCGCATCGGTGAGGCCGACACCGGCCCCAACACCGGTGGGATGGGTGCCTATGCTCCGGCACCGATCGCCGACGACGGCGAATCACTCACCGCCATGTTCATTCAGCCGGTGATCGATCATCTTGCCGCTGCCGGAACGCCCTATGTCGGTGTGTTGTACGCGGGCTTGATGCTCACCGCCGACGGGCCGCGGCTGATCGAGTTCAACTGTCGCTTCGGCGACCCCGAAGCCCAAGCCGTACTACCTCTGCTCGAATCCGATCTCGCCGAGCTGGCCCTCGCCTGTTGCCACGGCACGCTGTCCGAATCGTCACTGACGATTCGTGACGGCGCAACCTGCACGGTGGTGGCCGCCGCGCCGGGCTACCCCGGCCAGCCGATCGTGGGCCAAGCGATCAGCGGTCTCGGCCACGACGATCCCGAAGCGGTCACCTTCGTCGCCGGCGCCGTCGGTCACAGGGTCACCGGTGGTCGCGTGCTGGCCGTCACCGGCCTCGGCGAGTCCCTGGCGGTGGCACGTGACAACGCTTACCGACGCATGGCGATGATCCACTTCGACGGCATGCAGGTTCGCGGCGACATCGCCTGGCGGGCCGCTGGAGCGATGTTGACGTCGTACGCGGCCACGGGGGTCGACATCGACGAAGGCACACGCGCCGTGAGTCAGATGAAGCGCGCTGTCGAGCGCACCCACGGCCCCGCCGTGCTGCGTGGCGTCGGCAGTTTCGGTGGCGCCTTCAGCGCCAAGGCGATCAAGGCCATGGATGAGCCGGTGCTGGTTGCGTCGACCGACGGTGTGGGCACGAAGGTGGAACTCGCGGCCCGCCTCGGCAGGTATCGAGGCGTCGGTGCCGACATCGTCAACCATTGCATCGACGACGTGTTGGTGCAAGGTGCCCGGCCACTGTTCTTCCTCGACTACGTGGCATCGAGCAAGCTGAATGCCGATCAGGTGGCCGAGGTCGTCACTGGAATGGCCGAGGCGTGTGAAGCGGCCGGCTGCGCGCTGCTCGGCGGCGAAACGGCGGAGATGCCCGGCGTATACGCCCCGGGGGCCTTCGATATCGCCGGCACGCTCGTCGGTGTCGTCGAGCAGGCCGACATGCTTCCCAGCGGTGAACTGGTTGCCGGAGACGTCTTGATCGGCGTCTCCTCCAGCGGTCCGCACACCAACGGCTACTCGTTGCTTCGCAAGGTCTTCGAGTGGCTGCCCATGGATTCGGTGCCGCCGGGTTTCGATCGACCACTGGGCGAAACCCTCCTCGCATCGCATCGCAGCTATCTCGATGTGCTGTCCCCTGTCCTCGCCGGAGGCCGGGTGAAGGCACTGGCTCACATCACCGGAGGCGGCCTTCCCGAGAACCTGCCTCGTGTGTTGCCCGACGAATGCGACGCAACCATCGAGCTCGGCTCGTGGCCGGTTCCGCCGCTGTTCCAATTGGTGCGCGAACTAGCGACTCAGTTCGACACCTACGAGCTGTATCGCACGCTGAACATGGGCGTGGGCATGGTCGTGGTGTGCGCGGCCGCCGACGTGGCCATCCTGCAGCAGGCCATCGACGAACCGACCTGGGTCATCGGCCGGCTCGTGCCGGCATCCAACACCTCGCACCGGGTGCATCTGCGATGACACGCCTGGTCGTGCTCGCCTCGGGCAGCGGCACCAACCTTCAGGCGATCCTCGACGCCTGCGCCGATGGAACCTTGCCGGCCCGAGTCGCGGCAGTTGTCTCCAACAAGCCCGGCAGCGGAGCGCTGCAGCGAGCGGCCGACGCGGGCGTCCCCTTCGTTCATGCAGCGCCGCATCCCGGCGAACCGCGTTCCGACTACGACGCCCGACTGGCCGACATCGTCAGCGGGTTCGACCCCGATTGGGTCGTGCTCGCGGGATGGATGCGCATCCTCTCGATGAGCTTCCTCGGCTGGTTCCCAGGCATGGTCGTCAACCTGCACCCAGCCCTGCCGGGCGAGCTTCCTGGTGTCGATTCGATCGCCAGGGCCTGGAACGAGGCCCGCGACGGCCGGCGCGACCACACCGGGGTGATGGTCCATCTGGTGCCCGATGAAGGCGTCGACGTGGGCCCCGTGTTGGCCACTGCGACGGTTTTCATCCATCCCTCAGACACCCTCGAGGGTCTCACCGAACGAGTTCACGGCGTGGAGCACCGCCTACTCGTCGAGACTCTCGCTACCTTGTGCACGACAGGAGCAAACGCGTGAGCACCAGTGAATTCTTCGACCGCTTCGAGGCCCTCACCTTCGACGACGTCGTCATCGTTCCCGGATACAGCGACGTGCTGCCCGACACTGTCGATACCACGGCAAGGTTTGCCGGTGACATCACCCTCAACATCCCCATCGTTTCGGCAGCGATGGACAAGGTCACCGAGTCGCGCATGGCCATCGCCGCCGCCCGTGAGGGTGGGATCGGCGTGATCCACCGCAACTTGTCGATCGACGACCAGGCCGCCGAGGTGCAAAAGGTGAAGCGCAGCCAGAGCGGAATGATCACCGACCCGGTCACGCTGTCGCCCGCCGCCACGCTGCACGACGCCGAGGCGCTGATGAACCGGTTCAAGTTCAGCGGTGTACCGATCACCGACGAGTCGGGTCACCTGGTCGGCATCCTCACCAACCGCGACACCCGCTTCTGTTCGGGAGCCGACTTCGACCGTCCGGTCACCGAGTTCATGACGTCGACCGGGCTGGTCACGGCCTCCGAAGGCACCACGCTGGAACAGGCCAAGGCAATCCTGCAGAAGCATCGAATCGAGAAGTTGCCGCTCGTCGACTCCGAGAACCGCCTCATCGGGCTGATCACCGTCAAGGACATCCTCAAGCGCCAGGAGTTCCCCAACGCCACGCGCGATTCCGCCGGCCGTTTGCGTTGCGCGGCGGCGGTAGGGGTGGGTGCCGACCTGGAGGAACGTGTCGAGGCACTGGTCGCCCGAGCAGTCGACGCCGTTGCCCTCGACACGGCGCACGGCCATTCGGCCGGCGTGATCAAGGCCATCGAACGGATCAAGTCGTCATGGCCGTCGCTGCCGGTCGTCGCCGGCAACGTCGTGACCGAGGATGGTGTCGATGCACTCGCCGCCGCGGGCGCCGATGCCATCAAGGTCGGTGTCGGTGCGGGCTCGATCTGCACGACCCGAGTCGTCAGTGGCGCCGGCATGCCGCAGCTCTCGGCGATCTACTTCACCTGCCAACGCGCCCGGCGCTTGGGCGTGCCGATCATCGCCGACGGCGGGATCACGTACTCGGGCGATCTCGTCAAGGCTCTGGCCGCCGGGGCCGACACGGTGATGCTCGGATCGCTGCTCGCCGGCACGGATGAGGCGCCCGGAGAGCTGGAGCTGTTCGAGGGACGTCGTTACAAGAGCTACCGCGGCATGGGCTCGATGGGGGCGATGCAGGGACTCGGTGCCGATCGCTACGCGACCGCTCAATCAGCGCTCGGCGCGGCAACTCGCAAGCTCGTGCCCGAGGGAATCGAAGGCCGAGTCGCCTACGCCGGAACGTTGAGCGACGTGATCTACCAACTCGTCGGCGGGCTGCGCAGCGGCATGGGCTATGCCGGCGCAGCCACCCTTTCAGCGTTGCGGTCGGCGCGCTTCATGAAGGTCACGATGGCGGGTCGCGAAGAGAGCCATCCCCACGACGTGACCATCACGAAGGAAGCGCCGAA
Source organism: Ilumatobacteraceae bacterium (assembly GCA_036262105.1). GTDB lineage: Bacteria > Actinomycetota > Acidimicrobiia > Acidimicrobiales > Ilumatobacteraceae > JAENVT01. The sequence goes on along the minus strand of DATAJN010000104.1, from coordinate 4,203 downwards.
CTATCAACGCGGTTGAGCGACAGCGGCCGCCTCGATGACCGCCAGCAAGGCATCGCCGTAGCGCTCGAGCTTGACCGGCCCCATACCTTTGATGTTGCCGAGCTCGGCGAGGTTTGCCGGGCGACGACGAGCCAGTTCTCGCAGCGTCTGGTCGGACAGCACGGTGTACGCCGGCTTTCCGGCGGCGAGATGGCGGCGGACGGCGCGTAGCTCTTCGAACAGCGGAGCGTCTGCGGCCGTCAGTTCGGCAACTGGTGGGGACGTGTCGCCAGAAGGCCGCGCCCGCCCTAGCGCACTGGCTCGTTGGTCAACCGCTCGGTCGGGATCCGGTGGATGCAAGCACTCATCGATGAACGGCGAAGGGTGTGCTCCGGGAACGACGTACACATGACGTCGCCCGCGGGTGATGGCGACATGGAACACCCGTCGCTCCTCCTCGATGTCGGTGGCCAGCCGGTGAGGAAACTGGTCCGCCGCCGCTTGGTGCACGATCACCACCGGCCATTCCTTGCCCTTCACGCGGTGCACCGTTGCCAAGGTCACCCCGTCGCTCTGCCAGTCGCGGCGAAGCGCCGCACGTAACCACGACTCGAACAGCGCGGCATCCGGCTGCAGCAGGGCCAGTTGCGCTACAGCCGTGAGATCGTCGCTCTGCGCCGCCTTGTTCATTCCCCGGCGATGGGTGTCGAGGGTCGACAGCGTCGTGGCCATGCCCATGGAGTCGTGCAACCTCGCCAGGATCGACGAGGTAGCGGCGCGGGAAGCCGCCAACTGCCGCAGCATCTCGATGTCGGCGGCGAACGCCTCGACGCGCTCGGCCTCGCGCGGGGTGTTGAGGCGTGTGGCCAAACGACGCAATCCATCGACAGACGTCTGCTCAGCCACCCATCCGGCGACGTTGGGCCTGAGTGGACGGGAGGGATTGCGCAACGCCGCCTCGACATCGACTCGCGCCAGCGCACCGTCGGTGGTCGCCAGTCGCAACCAGGCCAACGAACCTCGCACTGCGGCGCGATCGGTGAACTCGGCACCGACACCGCCGTGGGTCGAGATGCCCGCGGCCCCAAGGGCGACTTGCACCGGCGCGAGTAGCGAGTTGACACGCGTCAGCACGGCAATCTCGTCCGGTCGCGAGCCTTCGGCGATGAGACGCGGCACGAGGTGTGCAACAGCGGCGAGCGCATCGTCAGCGGTGTCGATCACCAGACCGTTGTCTGCTGCCGATGGTCGTATCGACTTGGGCACTCGGCGCGAGTTGTGAGTGAGCAGCGTCGCTGCCGCGGCCACGACGTCGGCCGGGCACCGGTAGTTGACCTCGAGTGGATGATCGCCCGCGTACGGGAAGTAGTCGGCGAAATCGATCAACCATTGCGGATCGGCTCCGTTGAAGCCGTAGATCGTCTGGTCATCGTCTCCCACGGCGAACACGCAACCATCTGGACCGGCAAGCAGTCGCACCAGCAACAGGTGAGCAGGGGTCAGGTCCTGGAACTCGTCGACGAGGAGCAAGCGACATGCGTGCTGCGCGGCAAGGCGAGTCGCGGGGTCCGTGAGCAGTAGCTCGATCGCTCGGACGATCTGCTCGTCGAAGTCGAGCGAGCGGGATCTGCTCAACTCGTCGCGGTATCGAGGGAGCATGGCCGCGAACCCGTCGACATCGCCGTCGTACAGCGCCTCGACGTCGCTCGGGGCACGCAGCCCGAGGCGCGCCAACGACAGTGCTTCGATCCACAGAGCCACTGGATCGGAGTTGCGCTTGCGAGGGAACTCGACCAGCTTGCCGATGATCCGTCGCACGTCGGATTCGGCGATGGTGGCCATGATCGACGGCTGAGCGGCGAAAGGAGACGTGCCGTTGACGATCGCCAGAGCAATCGCGTTGAGTGTGCGCACCTGCAGGCCCGGCAGATCGGCGACCCGCGCGCTCATCTCCTCCTGCGCTCGCTTGTTGAAAGCAACGAGGCACACCGAACTGGCCGGCAGACGCCATTGGGTGATGAGGTGTCGAGCGCGTTCGGTGAGAACGCGGGTCTTTCCGGAGCCGGCCGGTGCGATCACCCGAGATGCGCCACCTGGATGCGTGACCGCGGCGCGCTGATCGGCGGCCAGATCGGCAGCAGAGACGTTCGCCAGGAACGGCCGCAGCGAGCCATGCTCCACAGCGACGCGATGCACCACCGATATGCCGTCGATGGGTTCGGTGTACCGCACAGGCCCGCCGTCGAGCCACACCGGCGTGCCGTCGGCGAGTGTCACGTCACCGGGCACCGACTCACCCGCCGGGTGGGCGCCCAGCGCGAGCGCTGCTTCGGCCAACGGCCACACCGATCGCTCGACGTCGCGAGCGTCGATCGAGTTGCACCACACCAGGTGATTCAACGTCGACAGTTCGAAGGTGAAACGGGGCCCGACGAGGTGAATGGCATCGGCATTCGACTGCGGGGCGCCGAGTTCTGCCTCGATCACCTGGTCGATCTCGAACACGCACGGGCTCCGATCCGAGGCCAGGCGGGTGAGTTCGACGAGGAGTGAACTGGGAGCACAGACGTCGGCCGCGTCGACCACGTACCGTGGGACAGTTGCCCACCCGTCGGGAGCGAGTTGACCAGGCCTCACAACGACGTTTCGCCCCAGCCGCGGCATCGCCCGGATCGGCATCCGACCGCTCCAGGTGTCTGGACTCGCCGGAGCCGAGGCGGCCTCGACAGGCGCCCCGGCTCGCCCTGTCTCCGGCTCGGATCTGCGCCGCGACCAGCACTGACGGACCTCCGCCGGTGTGTCGTGACGGCCGCCGCAGTAGACGCACGAGATGGCCATGGGTGCCCACCGTATCGGCGGCGGCAGCGACGCGGTGCTAGGCCGTTCGACCCGGTCCAGCTGTCTCCGGCTCAAGAAGTTCAGCACTTCGGCCGATGACATACTCGTTATGGCGGACGTTCGATTTGCTCCCCCCTTGCAACGGCTGACCTCACCGCCCGAGGGCGCGCCGGCACCACCTCCGCCGCCCGCCGCGCCGGCGCCGCCAGCACTCCGCCTCACTCCCCCGTCGGTCACTCAGATACGCGAAACCACCGGCAGCAGCCCATTGATCAGCTTTCAAGATCTGATCCAGCCGAAGGTCGACCCACGCCCGTCGAAACGCAAGAAGAAACGCGGCAAGAAGCTGATCACCTTCATCGTGTTCGTCGGCTTGCTGGGTGGCGCCGGCTACTACTTCCGCAACGCCGCACCTGTCCAACGGGTGCTGCATCACCAGAAGGCGGCTGCGCCCCTGCCGGCCGTGCCGTTCCTTCGGCCGGCCATCACGAGCGCCGAGTACTCGATCACGTTGTCGGCCGTGCAGAACGGTGTGCCGAACAACGTGACGACCAAGGTCCGCGCCGACTTCCTCGGCGGAACCGCTGAGAGCACCGTCGAGAGCCAGGTGGGCGGGGTCTTTTCGACATCGCAGGAGATCCGTACCGCCGACTCGATCTTCCGACCCGGCCAGGCGTTCGGTACAACATGGACTCGCCAGCCGCGCACGCCCGATACGCCGGCTACCTACGACTCGGTCGACTCCATCCCGATGGTCGACGACATCATCGATCAACCATTGCGTGATGCCGCCGAGCCGACATCGTCGAAGTCCGAGAAGGTCGGCGATTCGACCATCAGCACCATGACGTATGTCATCGACCGAGCTCGCGTCCCGGAGATCGCGCCGGCAATCTTCGCCAGGGTCCCATGGTTGTTCGACGTGCCCAACGCGACGACTCTCACGGTCGAGATCAGCTACGACGAGCTGGGTGTCGTTCGACACCTCGACTTCCGAGTCGACCCGCCGCAGCCAGGCACTGGCAGCGATGCGACCTGGGTGACGAGCTACGCGATGGACGTCACCTCGTTGAACGCACCAGTGGCCATGACGGTGCCGGGCGACGCGCTCGAAGTGCCGGTCGGAACGCCCTGAATCGATTGCCGGAGATCTTTCAAGGTCTTCTCAAGAATGGCCGATGAATAGCCATGCGCCTCGCCGACGACCTCATTGACAGCTCCGGCGACAACGGTCTGCCGGCGCCGTCGGGACTGCCCGCGCCAGCGGGTCAGAGCCCGATCGAGCCGCCGCCGCACCTGACGAGCGATCCGACAGTGCCGAGTGGACCGCGATTGCCAGCGAGGCCATCGCGGACGTCGAGCCCACCAACGGGCCAAGTTCCCGCC
>DATAJN010000103.1:0-2397 GCA_036262105.1 Ilumatobacteraceae bacterium | reverse complement strand
GTCGTACTGCGTTCATCGACCTGGGGGGTCGAGGCTCATGGCCGCACGATCGTGGCTCGGCCGCCCGACGGCATGCGAGTGATCGAGATTCCTTCGCAGCCCTCGTCGGTCACCACGTTTGCGGTCGGCTCGGCGGCAGCGACGATCGAGGAAGCCCGCCGGTTCACCACAGCCTGGCTGCAGTCCGACTAGTTCGTCTTCGGCCCACCGGTAGTCTTTCGTGTCGTGACAACCACGAAGTGGGGCGCCAAGGCCAAGGCGATTGCTGCGGCGTTGAAGGCTGAGCACGCTGCCGGCCTGGCGGGAGACGAGTCTCCCGCGCAGCCGGTGTGGCCAACACCCAGAGAACAGCTTGCCGCCCTGAAGCGGCTGTTTCGTAAGTCGCCGGCCGACACCGAGCCCGTCGAACAAGCCCGTCTCGACAGCGACGCGCAAGAGGTCGCCGAGGCCCTGCGTGGCGTGGACTGGGTCGAAGTTCGCGCCGCGGCTGCGGGTCGTACCAACGACGTGGCGCGCACGATGCGAGCAATGGCCGATCACGTCGACTGGGCCAAGGTCCAACCGGTCGCCGCCCAGGTCTCGAGCGCGCTCATCGCCGCCGTTGCCGCCGGACGAATCCCGGTCGGCGGGCGTCTCGGGCCCATCGTCGCCCGGGCGATCACCGATCAGAACAACCTCGGCAAGCGCGTCGCGGAGAACCTCGAGGTTTCGCGAACCACCGTGCCGGTCGAGTTCCGCGGGATCATCGAGGCAACGGCAACCGACTGACGGGCTCCTCGGTCAGCCGGGGATCGGCACCGCCGAAGTCAGCACCACCGACTGGCCGGCAGATGGCTCGACCGTGATCTTCAGGCTCCAGTTGCCGGACTCCGAGAGCGAGATCGTGCCCGTGTAGTGGTTCGGGCCGCTGGACTGCAACGTGGCCGGCACGACGTTGGTGGCGTCCGACAGCGGCGCGGCCTCGACGCTGGCCGATACGACGGGATCGATGCTGCCTCCCGGTGGGGTGATCACGAGGTGCACCTCGTTCTGACCCACTCGGCCCGGCGTGACCGTGACGTCGGCGACGACGCCTTGGTTGGTGAGCGTGGCGGTGTAGACCTTGGAAGCAGCCACCGCTTGCGGAGGCAGTGCCACCAACGCGGCGGCAAGGCCGATCACGGCGATGCCGATGAGTGCCTCGACCATCACGTTGCGCTTCAGGGAAGCTGGACCGTCGTGACGCAGCAGCCATTGCGACACCCCGCCGATGGCCACCAGCGCCGTGACGACCGAAACCTTGACCAGTAACGTTCGACCCCAGGAGGTTGCGGTGAGATCGGTGAGGCTCCCGGCCAGTTTCAGCGTTTGCGCCACACCGGTTCCGATGATGACGGGGACGGCCACCATCGCGGTTGCGCTGAAACGGCGAACGATGCGATCACTCTCGGGATCGGTCAGCCAGGCAGTGGTGCCGAACGCGAACATCAGGAGTCCGCCGATCCACAGCGACAATGCCGTGACGTGAAGTGCGTCGACACCGATCCACAACGCCGCCGGATGCTGCGTGTTGGCGTGGCCGATGGTGGAGAACGTCAGCACCAATGCGAGCGCTGTGACGACGGCTGCGGCCCGCCAGACGGCGCGGGCCCGCCGACCGAAGTCCATCAGCAACAGTCCGAGCGCGACGATGACGAACATCCGCACGATGAGAACGGTTGCCGTATGCGAACCGACGATCTTTCCCCACACCGAGGGCTTGAGCGCGTCGGACGGCGAGCCGGCGACGACGGTCGCGCCGTACAGGCCGAAGGCACCCAGCGAACCGAGGAGCAGGAACGCCCAGGCCATCCACAGCAGCATCCGATTGGCGGCGGCGTCTGCGGCCTGGATCGCCAACAGTCCTCCACCGACGAGGACGATCAACCCGATCAGGGCGAGCAACCGCGATGCCGTGTCGAGGCGGCCAACCGTGGAGGTTGCCGTGACGTTGCCGCTGACCTTGGCGATGAGGGCACCCATATCGACCCCGGATTGCGTGCCGACCTGAAAGCTGTAGACACCGTTCACGACGTGGCCGTCTTCTGAGGGCACCCGCCACACGACGACGTAGACCCCATCGCCGATCGTCGGCACGGAGGCCTGCACGATCGTGTTGTCGCTGCCTGCAGTCGGCAAGCCGGTCGCAACCAGGGTTGCAGCCTGGTCGTACAGCTCGATGTCGGTGAGCCCGGTGTCGATCGCCTCGTTGAAGTCGAGGACGATGTTCGGTGGCCCCGTCTCCAGCACCGCGTTCGCTGCCGGCACGCTGGATTCGAGACCGGCGTGCGCCAGAACCTGCTGGGCGGGGGCCAACACGCCGACGACGGTCGCAGTGAACACTGCGACCCGCTTCCACCGCATCAATTGAGGATCCCG
>DATAJN010000102.1:0-2519 GCA_036262105.1 Ilumatobacteraceae bacterium | reverse complement strand
AACATCCGCGAAGTCATCGCCTTCCCCAAGACCCAGTCGGGCATGGATCCGATGACCAACGCCCCTACCCCCGTCGATGCCAAGCAACTCAACGAGCTCGGCATCCGCACCCTGCCCCCCAAGGCCTAACACCCGCCTCGTGTTGCTGCCGCGTGCTCGGCGATACAGTCGCCTCAGCGCTTCCCCCTCACCTCACAATCGACTGCGTTTGTGAACTCGGGCCCCGATACGGGGCGCCAGCCGTCAAACGCTGCATGAAGGGGGTCGATCATGGATCGATTTCGCTGGGCCGAACGACACGACGGCCTGATCACCACAGAGACCGGGCGCGCCTCCGGTCAAACCAAGCGCCAACTCGAACGCGATCGGGAGTCGGGTAGGTTGCGAAAGGTCCGGCGGGGGGTCTCGGTCGTGAACGGCGTCCCTCCCTCGTGGAAGCAAGCGGTCCGCGCGGTCCTGCTGTCCTGTGGCGATGGAGTTGCCGCGTCCCACGTCACAGCGCAAACCCTTCTTGGTGGCGTGGCGAAAGGTGATCCCGATCACATTCATGTCCTCGGGGAGTTGGCTCGCCAAGTCGACCTCGACGGAGTGGTCTGTCATCGTTCTGGACTGATCGAGGATGGCGACATCATTCGCCGTTTCGAGATGGCCTGCACGTCGCCCCTGCGGACGGTGATCGATCTGAGCGGCTCGCTTACCGTCACTCAGCTGGGAGATGTGGTCGACGATTTCCTGCGTCGGAAGATGCTGCAGCTCGACGAGCTTCGGGCCCGTGTCGACCGCACGCGACCAGCGCCCGGGCGGTCGGTGGCAAAGCTGCGGAAGGTGCTGGCCGGGCGGCTTCCGGGATACGACCCCGGGGAAAGCGCACTCGAGGCACGAATCGCCCGAATCATCGATACACATGGCCTCCCACGGCCGACACCGCAATACCGCGTTCGCGTCGGTGGACGCCGGTATCGACTCGACTTTGCCTGGCCCGATCGGCGGTTGTACCTAGAGGGCAACGGATTCGGCTTCCACATGTTGGCAACCGATCTAGACCGGGATGCTCGCCGCCAAAATGACCTGGTCGCCGAAGGTTGGATGCCCGTCGAGATCACCTGGCGGATGACGGATCTCGAGATCGCCAGCACTGTCCGCCGATTCCTCGCCGGCCCTACGCGGCGTTTGTGAACTGGCGCCCCGATACGGGGCCCCAGCCGTCAAACGCAAGGTGGGTGAAGCGGGGCTACCGTGGCTGGGGTGAGCGGGCAGCACTTTCGAGCGGGAGTCGTGATCGTGGTCCGTCACCCCGAGTCCAAGCGGATCCTGGCGTTCGAGCGTGCCGACCTCCGTGGGAACTGGCAGTTGCCACAGGGTGGACTCAAACAGGGCGAGGAGCCGATCGCTGCGGCGTGGCGGGAGTTGGAAGAAGAGACCGGTCTTGGTGAGACCGACGTGGTGGCCCGCGCCGAGTATCCCGACTGGGTGGCCTACGAGTGGCCCGGCGACGTCATCAGGGAAGGCAGCCGCGACGGGAGACGACGCGGGCAGGTGCAGAAGTGGTTCCTGTTCGAAGCCCTGACCAGCGAGATCACTCCGACTCCGAACGGTACCGAGTTCGTCGCCTGGCGATGGGTTGAGCCCGAGTGGCTGGTGGCTCACGTCGTCGAGTGGCGTCGCTCGGCCTACGAGCGAGTGTTGGCAACGCTGTGAGCGACCTCTTCACCGCCGCCGCAGAGGAGCATCTACGTGCCCAGGCGCCGCTGGCCGCCCGCCTGCGGCCTCGCACGCTCGACGATGTCGTCGGCCAGGATCACCTGGTCGGCCCTGGGAAGCCGTTGCGGATCCTGGTCGAGCAGGATCGTCTGACCAGCGCCATCTTCTGGGGGCCGCCAGGCACCGGCAAGACCACCCTGGCACTCGCCGTGGCAGGCACCACCAAACGAGTCTTCGAGCAGATGAGCGCTGTCAATGCCGGCATCAAGGACGTGCGCGAGGCGATCGAACGTGCCCGCCATCGCCTCGGTGAGCAGGGGCGCGGCACGATCCTGTTCCTCGACGAGATCCACAGGTTCAACAAGGCTCAGCAGGACGGTCTGCTCCCGGCGGTCGAGGACGGCACGTTGACGATGATCGGGGCAACCACGGAGAACCCGTTCTTCGAGGTCAACCCACCGTTGCGCAGTCGCAGCACGCTGTTCCGCCTCGAGCCGCTCAACCGCGACGCCATCGAAGCACTCGTACGGCGTGGCCTGGAGGCCGAAGGCACGACGGCGACTACCGCGGCGATCGATCTGCTCGTCGACCGGGCCGGAGGCGATGGTCGACAGGTGTTGACGGCGCTCGAGGTTGCGTGCGTCCTGGCCCGCCCGCACCCCGTCGAGCTCGTGCATGTCGAGTCGGCTCTGGGCACCAGCGCGCTGCGCTATGGACGCGACGACCACTACGACGTCATCAGTGCCTTCATCAAGAGCATGCGGGGCAGCGATCCGCAGGCTGCGGTCTACTACCTGGCGAGGATGTTGGAGGCCGGG
>DATAJN010000101.1:0-2240 GCA_036262105.1 Ilumatobacteraceae bacterium | reverse complement strand
ATCCCGGACAGTGCGACGAACAGGAATGCGCCATCGATCCAACGCTGGACGTGGAACACGTGCCACAGGAACGTCTTGCCGGTGAAGGTCTCGGTGTGGGTGGTGATCATCGAGCAGAGCGCGAGCCCGCGAAGCACGTCGATCGTGGGATACCGACCCCGGCTCGCGGCGAAAACAGGACATCTAGCTTCCGCCGTCCCGCCGATTCCCACCGCGAAATTATCTCTACCTGCGGGCTTGCCGTCAATTCGGGGTTACGGTTCGATCGACGACACTCGCTGAGCTGGGCAACTCGGCCCGGTGATCGGCCCGCTGGAACGGGATGTTCGACCCTTGTGCGGGTGCGGCGTGTCATCCGAGACTGAGGAAGGTTCCGAGGTCGCTTCGCTCGACACGGCCCCGAGAACCACCAGTCGCACTCCTGCGACCGATCGAGAGCATTCGTTCGACAGGAGAGTTCGAGAGAGGGTGTGGCCATGAACGTGAAAGAAGCTGTTGGCATCGTCGGGCTGGGTGCGGTCTCGGGGTACGGATGGGGCGTGCAATCCCTCTGGAACGGACTGCTCTCGGGCAAGTCCGCGGGGCAGCCGATCGTGTTCGACGAGTTCGTTGGTCTCGCGGCAATTGTGCCTGACGGCGGGAACGAGGAGGATTCGGTCACCCTGTTCGGTCGGGCGTTCTATGGCTCCGGCCGTGAGGCCGTGGCTGACGCCAAAGGTCGGGGCTGGCAGCCCGGGGCCCGGGTAGGGCTGATCCTGTGCACGTCGCTCGGAGAGGTGAAGGGTTGGCGCGAGCTGTACTACCAGCACGGAGGTCACGTACGGCGACGCCACTACCTGCAACTGTTGCCGTCGACGGCACCGTCGATGTTCATGGCCGAACATGGGTTCAACGGTCCGTCGATGAACGTGAGCGCAGCGTGCGCTTCGGGTGCGCTTGGCATCATCCTGGCGCGGCAGTGGCTGGCCAGCGGATTCGCCACCGACGTGATCGTGAGCGGCACCGACTTGTCGGCCACGGCCGAGAACGCTTGGGGAATGGGGGCGCTCGGGGTCCTCGCCAGAGAGGGCAGCCCTGAGCAGGCCTGTCGCCCGTTTCAGGAGGGCAGCCAGGGCTTCCTCGCCGGGGAGGCGTCGGCGGCGCTGGTCGTCACAGGCCGCGGCGATGTCGAGGGATACGCCCAGGTGCTCGGTGGTGGGTTCACCCACGACGCCTTCCATCCCATCGCCATCAAGCCCGACGGTCTGCAGGTGGCCGCGGCGTGGTCACAGGCGATGGCCGACGCCGGAGTCGAACCAGATGACATCGCCTACATCAACGCCCACGGCAGCGGCACGCTCCTGAACGACACCGTGGAGGCCGGCGTTGCCGACGCGCTGTTCTCGGCGAACACGAAGATGTACTCGACCAAGATGCTCACCGGACACGGTCTCGGCGCGGGCGGAGCCCTGGAGACGATCATCGCTGCCTTGACCTACGAGCGGGGCGAGATTCCCGCGCCGGCGCTGGTCGCCACTGCCAATCCCCGCGTGCTCGACGGCATCACACCGCGAGCGCCTGGTCCGACACTGAAATCCTCGATTGGCATGGGCGGCTACAACGCCGCTCTCGTCATCGACCGGCTGGAAAGCTGACCGGCCGACGCCGGTTCCTATCGTTGAGGCCGCGCCGCCCATGGCGACGGCAGAAGGGAGAAGCGTGCTCGACTGGACCGATGAACACAAGATGCTGCGCGACGCCATCCGCTCCTTCGTCGACAAGGAGATCGTTCCCTTGCGTGACGAGCTCGAGCACGGTGATCTCGCTCCGTACGGGGTGCTCCGCAAGCTGTTCGCGGCCTTCGGCATCGACGAGATGGCCCGCGACAGCTTCAAGAAGCGGCTCGAACGGGACATGGCGCCGCGGACGACATCGCCCAAGGACGGGTCGGCGTCCGGCTTCGACCCGGCGCTGATGCTCATCTTGCTCATCGAGCTCTCCCGCTACTGCCCGGGCATGGTGACAGCGCTCGGGGTCTCGGTCGGCCTCACCGCATCGGCCATCGACAGCCGGGGCACACCACCCCAGCGCGAGCGATGGGTGCCCGACCTGCTCGCCCTCGAGCACATCGGGGCATGGGCCCTCACCGAACCCGGTTCGGGCTCGGACGCCTTCGGCGCCATGCGAGCGAGCGCCCGCCGTGACGGCGACGACTACATCCTGAACGGGTCCAAGACGTTCATCACCAACGGCCCGTACGC
>DATAJN010000100.1:0-3350 GCA_036262105.1 Ilumatobacteraceae bacterium | reverse complement strand
CACGCGAGCGAGCTTGTAGCAGGTGTAGATGAATTCGTGGGCCATGGCGTCGGTCAATCTACGGCGCTGCATTGCCATGCGCGACCCCACCATGGTGCTACGTTCACGCGCAGGGGACGCTACTCATTGGGAACGTCACAGAGAAAGAGGTACCTCCGGTGCTTGCAGTAGATGGGTTCTTCAGCCGACTGGCTCTCGGTTCCTTTGGATTCCGGTGGCTCCACATCCTGGCCGGCATCGCCTGGATCGGTTTGTTGTACTACTTCAACCTGGTTCAAGTGCCTGCGTTTGCCGCCTTCGGCGACGAGGCACGCGCTCGCAACATCGCCATCGACAAGGTGGCCCGCAAGGCCCTGTGGTGGTTCCGTTGGGCAGCCATCAGCACGTTCGTCACCGGCATCCTCATCACGCTCGTCACCGAGGACTACTACTCCAACGACTTCAGCAAGCAGGCCGGCGGCATCGCCATCACTACCGGCATGCTGATCGGCACCATCATGATGCTGAACGTATGGGGTGTGATCTGGCGCAACCAGAAGGTGGTACTGGCCAACGCGGCAAACCTCGTCGCCGGAGGCGAGGCCGACCCCGCGGCAGCAGCTGCCGGTCGCAAGGCGTTCATGGCGTCGCGTCAGAACACGATGTTTTCCGTCACCCTTCTGTTCTTCATGGTCTTCAAGACACACAGCCCGGTCAGTGGCGCGGTCTTGAGCAGCGGCAAGATGGGCGCCTTCTGGGTGATCGCCATCGTGATCATCGCCGTGCTCGAGATCAACGCCCTCGGCCTGCTGCCGTGGAAGGCGACACCGAACAAGGGTCTCAACATCTTGTACGACGGCCCCGGAGTCCGGAACATCTTGATCAGCGCGTTCGGTCTCTGGGTCGTGTTCCTGATCCTCTCCGAGATCCTGCTCAAGGCCTGACCGCATAGGTCGACGTGGCCAAGATGCCATGGCCGACCCACCAGCTCGCCCGCTCCGATTGCGAACTCAGTTGACGGTGAGGGTGGCTTTCATGTTGCCGTGGCCGGCGATCGTGCAGATCACCTGATACGTGCCTGGAGCCAGCGCCACGTCGGCGCTGTGCACATCGCCCTTGCCCTGCACGTCGAGCGCAATGCCCGCATCGACGTTCTCGGCGTTGAGCAGATGGAGGTTGTGCGGCAGGCTGGAGTCGTCTTCCAACGCCAGGCTCACCTTGCCGTCGACTGCCGTAGCCGTGTAGGTCTTGGCATCCCACGCGATGCCCTCGATGGCCTTGATGAGGGTCGCGCCGGCGGGCACTGTTGCGTCACTCTTCCCATCGCCGCTGGAACTGCAACCGAACAGAGCGAGAGCGACGAGTGGAACAGTGACCAGAGCCCGAAAATTCATGCGCTGAATATATAAGTCAGGGCTTCGGAAAAGCAACCAGGCTTCGCACGCGTGACCGAAACGAGCGAGCCCTCGAAATCGAACGCCGACAAGTACGCTCAGACGACGATGACAGCAATTGACACTTCGGGTCCTGGGTTCGGCGCGAACTCGTGGCTTGTCGAAGAGATGTACGAGCAGTTCCGTTCCGACCCAGGGTCGGTCAGCGAAACGTGGCGGGAGTTCTTCTCGGACTACAAGCCGCAGGTCTTCCCTGCCGAAGCTCCGACAGTGGCACCGTCGGCGGCAACCGCGAGCACCGAGGTCTCGTCCGACGCGTCGCGCCCTGCGCCGACGAACGAGGAGGAGGTCGGCGATCCCATTCGCGGCGCCGGCGCGGCGATTGCCGCCAACATGGAACGCAGCCTGTCGGTGCCGACCGCCACCAGCTTCCGCGACATTCCGGCCAAGTTGCTCGAGGTCAATAGAAGGGTCATCAACGGGTATCGCAGCCGCAGTGGTCAGGGCAAGGTCAGTTTCACGCACCTGATCGGGTTCGCCGTCGTGCGTGCAATTGCTGTCGCCGTTCCCAACATGGGCAACTCGTACGTGGCCGGCGCCGACGGCAAGCCGCGCATCTTGCGCAATCCCAACGTCAACATGGGCCTCGCAGTCGACGTCGACAAGGGCGACGGGACACGCACGCTCGTCGTGCCGGTGTTGAGATACGCCGACACCCTTGATTTCGCCGGTTACCTCGCTGCCTACGAAGACCTCATCCGCAAGGTCAAGACCAACAAGTTGGCGGTCAGCGACTTCCAGGGTGCCACGATCACACTCACCAATCCCGGCACCATCGGAACCGTTCAGAGCGTCCCGCGGCTGATGCCCGGCCAAGGTGTGATCGTCGGTGTGGGCACCATCGACTACCCGGCCGAGTTCCAAGGTGCCGACGAGCGCACCCTCGGTTCGATTGGCGTCAGCAAGATCGTCACCATCACCAGCACCTACGACCACCGCATCATCCAAGGCGCCGAGAGCGGCATGTTCTTGAAGTACGTGCACGGGCTGTTGCTGGGTGAGCACGACTTCTACGAGGACGTGTTCAAGAGCCTCGGCGTGCCGTACGAGGCGGTCAAGTGGAGGGTCGATCACAGCGCGCTCGACAGCGAAGACGCGATGCTCCACAAGCAGATGCAGGTTGCCACGCTCATTCGTGTTCATCGTGTCCGCGGTCACCTCATCGCCGATCTCGATCCATTGCGGTGGAAAGAGCCCGATCTTCCCGTCGAGCTCGACCCGGCGACCTATGGGTTGACGATCTGGGATCTCGATCGTGAGTTCCTCACCGGGGGTGTCGGCGGCAACGACAGGTTGAAGCTCGGCGATCTCCTCGGGGTGCTGCGCGACGCGTACTGCCGCACGATCGGCATCGAGTACATGCACATCCAAGACTTCGCCGAGCAGCGCTGGATCCAGAGCAAGGTCGAAGGGGTTCAACCGGTCGTTGCCAAGGAGCGCAAGCAGCGCATCGTCGAGCGGCTCAACGCGGCCGAGGCCTTCGAGAAGTTCCTGGCGACGAAGTACGTCGCCACCAAGCGGTTCGGCCTGGAAGGCGCCGAGTCGGCGATCCCAATCCTCGACCAGGTCCTGTCAATGGCCGCCGACGCGGGCCTCGATTCGGCAGCGATCGGCATGGCCCATCGCGGTCGACTGAGCGTGCTCGCCAACGTGATCGGCAAGAGCTACGACCAGATCTTCAAAGAGTTCGAGGGTCACATCGATCCGAGCTCGGTACAGGGTTCAGGCGACGTGAAGTACCACCTTGGTGCTACGGGAAAGTACGAGAGCCCGACCGGCGCCGACATACGCGTCGAGTTGGCCGCCAATCCCAGCCATCTGGAAACAGTCGACCCGATCGTGCTCGGCATGATGCGAGCCGCTCAAGACCGCATCGAGCCGCCCGGCTCGTTCCCGACCCTGCCGATTCTGATCCAC
>DATAJN010000099.1:0-10284 GCA_036262105.1 Ilumatobacteraceae bacterium | reverse complement strand
TCGCGTCGCACCGAAATAGGCTCATTGGACTATTGCCCGTCGTTCACCATGATTTCATCGACCGTTTGCCACTCATGTCGGTTGGCCGACCGCTGGCCGTATGACAGGGATGAATCTGGTGGCGTTCAGCAATCCCAGTGGCGTCAGCGGAGTAGTTCGCGGTTGTTGTATGAGCGCTGTTGATCGCGGGTTGATACATGAGTCGCGCACGACGTACGGTGCCACCTCTCGAAAGGCACGTGACGATTCATGACCGAGTCCGAAGTGTTCGACGTTGCCGTTGTGGGCGCAGGCATCGTCGGGTTGGCAACAGCTGTTGCGCTCACCGACCGCTGGCCGAAGCTGCGCGTCGTAGTACTCGACAAGGAGGAATCGCTCGGGGCTCACCAGACAGGTCGAAACAGTGGAGTCGTTCATTCGGGCATCTACTACAAGCCCGGCAGCTTCAAAGCGTTGCTGTGCCGAGCCGGCAATGAATCGATCGTGCGGTTCTGCAGCGATCACGGCCTTCCCTACGAGCGCTGCGGGAAGCTGATCGTGGCCTCCGACGATGCCGAGTTGGCGCAACTCGGCAAGCTGTCCGACAGGGCAAAGGCGAGCGATATTCCTGCATCAGTCGTCACTCGGGAAGAGATCACCGAACGCGAGCCGGCAGTGGTCGGCATCGGCGGGCTGTGGATCCCGTCCACGGGAATCACCGACTACACCGCGATTCTGGCCGTGCTCGCCCAGGTCACACGGGAGCGCGACGGGACGATCATGCTCGGCGCCGATGTCGGCGACTTCGAACGCCGCGGCAACGACCATGTCCTCCGCACGAGCCGCGGCACCATTCGCAGTCGCTTCCTCGTCACCTGTGCCGGGTTGCAAAGCGATCGGGTGGCCACCCGCGCCGGAGCCTCGTTGTCTGCGCGCATCGTTCCGTTCCGAGGCGAGTACTTCGAGCTCGCGCCTCACCGTCGCCACCTCGTGCGCGGCCTCGTCTACCCGGTACCGGATCCGAACTTCCCGTTCCTCGGCGTGCACTTCACACGGATGATCGACGGCTCCGTGCATGCCGGCCCCAACGCGGTTCTGGCACTCGCTCGCGAGGGTTACCGCAAACGCGACATCCGCGTGCGCGACATCGCTGACGTCGTGTCGTTCCCGGGTTTCTGGCGGCTCGCCAGGCGCCACGGTCGAGCCGGCATGGACGAAGTCGCTCGTTCGATGAGCAAGCGACTCTTCCTGAAGAGCCTGCGCCGGCTGATCCCCGAACTCGAACTCGAAGATCTCGTGCCGACACACGCAGGGGTACGCGCCCAGTTGTTGGAGCGATCGGGCGCGCTCGTCGACGACTTCCTGATCGTGCGCGGTGACAATGCTGTGCACGTTTGCAATGCGCCGTCACCGGCAGCGACATCATCGCTGCAGATCGGTCGCAAGGTCGCCGACGAGCTGGCAGACGCGATCGATTGACCGCCCGGTTAACCCCGAGATCAGCCGCCTTTGAAGTCCGAGGATTCCCATACCCGTCGGGCGAGATAGTCCTGAACCTTGGCGATGTAGTCGATGGCCGGTTGAGTGTACCAACGGCCGGAAAACCACATGCCCATGCATCCCCACAGGTCACCGGCGGCGTAGTTGCGACCTCGCTCGACGGTGTTGAGCCAGGTCTCGTTGCCCTCGAAGCACGAACGGCGGGCCGCGAGCGCGTAGTCGAGGTTGTACGCCGACGATGTCGTCGCGCTCGGGAAGGCGAGGGGGATGTACGGGAAGCGCAGCTGCAGCAAGCCGATCGATTCCGGGCACTGACCGGGGTGGCCGTCGGCACCGATTGGATGACCGGGCACGCAGTGTGTGGGGTCTGAAGACAAGTCACCAGCGGCGTCCTGGTGCCACCACGATTCGACGGCAACCTGGGCGCGAATCGTGTCGGTGTCGAAGCCCCACTTGCACGCTGCCCACTGGATGAGCTCGTCGGTTGTGCCCGTGAGGTTTCCGGTCACCCGCGTGTAGATACCGGTCTGCGGGCCGCCATTGCCCTTGGTGTGGTTGAAAGTCGTGTTGACCGCGCGCACCTCGGGCACGGGGTGAACCGCGGCGGCGCATGCGGCATCGGATGGCAGCGTGGCTCCCGGCGGAAGTGTGCCGTTCGCCGGTGCCGGAGGAGCAACCCGTACCGCGTGCTTCGAAGCTGCGGCCCCTGTGTTGATGATGATCGCTGGTGCCGCAGCCGCAGCGATCGACGCAGTCAAGGCGATGATCAGTCCTGTACACGCAATGCGCAGCAGTGTCTTCAATGTTGTACCTCGGGTGACCTCGAGCAGATAAAGCGGTAGATCGCCGCCCGGCAACACCTAGGCCGCAACTCTACCCGCGACGCCTCGTCCAACGGGGCAATCCCGAGGCTCCCCGGATCGTGGGCGCGCAGTAGAGTCGCTTCCAAGGTGAACAAGCGGGTCGCGATCACGGTTTCGGGCACGATCCCGCCGGATCTCTCGCGATCCGTCGGTGCCGGTGAGCGACCCCGCGCCGACTACGTCGTGCTCGCTGATCGCCTGGGCGCCGATCTGATCGATTACACCGAGGCCCAGCGCCGCACCGGCCCTCTGGGAAAGACCGTTCGAAAGCTGGCGGGAAACAACGCCTTGCTCGCGTGGGCGAGCTTCCGGTTGCGCAAACGTTACGACGCGATCCTCACCGACGGCGAACAGGTGGGAATCCCCTACGCCGCGCTCTGCATGATCTCCAGGCGACAAGCGCGTCCCGCTCACTCGATGATCGTGCACATCATGTCGGTTCGCAAGAAGGTGATCTTGTTCAAAGCGCTTGGGTTGCGGCGCCGCGTCGACAAGATGTTCGTCTACGCCACGAGCCAACGCGACTTTGCCATCTCGACGCTCGGCATGCAGCCGGAACGGGTGCAGCTGACATGGTTCATGGTCGACACGGAGTTCTTTGCGACCGAGCGGGTGACACCCGAACCGCGTCGAATGATCTGCGCGGCCGGCCTCGAGTTTCGGGATTACGACACGTTGGTGGAGGCCGTCCGAGGACTCGACGTCGAAGTGGTGATCGCCGCGGCAAGCCCATGGTCGAAGCGCGCCAGCACTCTTGGTGACACGCTCCCGGACAACGTCACGGTTTGCAAACTCACGTTGTTCGAGCTTCGCCAGCTGTACGCCGATGCTCGATTCGTGGTCGTGCCGCTGCTGGAAACCGACTTCCAAGCCGGCGTCACAACGATCCTCGAGGCAATGGCGATGTCAAAGGCGGTTGTGTGCTCCAAGACGTCGGGGCAGACCGACGTGATAGTCCACGGCGAGACCGGGTTGTATGTCGATCCCGCCGACGTCGAGGCGCTGCGTGACACCATTCGGGTGTTGCTCGACGACCCAGACCAGGCAGGTCGACTCGGCGACGCGGGACGTCGCTGGGTGGTCGCGAACGCCGCCGTGTCGGTCTATGCCGATCGTCTTGCCGCCGCGGTCCTCAACGATCTGTGACGGCCAGCCGGCGGTGTGCGGCTCCACACTGCGACGCCGTCAGGGCGCGAAGAAGTGCGCCAGCCACTTCGGGACGCGGGACTTGTAGCGATTCAAGACGACACCGACCGATGGGACGGCGCGCAACTCGTCGACGGCCGCGCGCACCTGCTGGGTGGTCGTCACGCCGTGACGCACGACAAGAAGATACGAACCCGTGTGGCGAACCAGCCCGAGACCGGCACTGCCCGCAAGTATCGGTGGCATGTCGAACACGACGCAATCGAACTGCTTCTCGAGGTCGTCGAGAAGGATCGCCAGCAGCGGACTGCGAGCCAGTTCAGGGCGTTGTGGGTCGGGGATGCGCCCGGCTCGAAGGATCACCAACCGCGGATCATCCGTACGCTGCAGTGCTTCATCGAGCTCCGTTCGTCCGGTGAGAACCTCGTAGATCCCATCGTCGCCCTGAAGTTCGAGGGCCTGCGGGGACCGTTGGCTCGACCAGCTGAGGTCCACCCAACAGACGCGCACGTCCAAATCGTTGGCGATCACCGCCGCCAATGTGCGCGAGATCGTGGTCACTCCCTCGCCATGAAGCGCCGAGACGACAGCAAGGCGAGATCGCAGCTCGACGTTGTCTCCCAGCTGGAACCGACCGACCAGATATCGCAGCGACTCCACGAGCGACGGAGGAAACTGGTCGAGCAAGCCGGTGAAATGCAGAGATCTCGAGGCGACTGTCGGTGTGCTCCCATTGACGTGCTCCGCCGGAGATACCCACGACGTGAACAGCCGGTCGACTTCTTTCGACCGCGCCTTCTCCGACCCCGATCCTTCCGGTGGCTTGTGCTTGTGGCGTTTTGACAGCTCCGCCGAACTCATGGTGCACCCCTCTCCGAGCAAACTCGTCCCCGGCACATCGGGCTAGGCGTTGGTGAGACCGGGTTCATTCGGGCTGACCTGCCTTTCGACTCGTCGGCTCAGTGCGGCGATTGAAGGGACCGTGGCCACAACGGCAAGACCTGTGGCTAGATCGATGTCGTCGGCAGAACGAACCGCGCGGTCGAGAAGCGCCGAGACGAACAGCATCAACACCACGAGGAGAAGACCGAGTAACAGGTACACCGCCACGGCAAGCGCCTGAGTGCGATGCAACGCCTGCGGAGCACTGGGTACCTCGGCTGGATCCACCACCTGCAGGCCTTCCGTCGTCTGGCTGGTCGCCTGCTGTGTGTTCAACTTGGCGTCTGCGATCTTGCCGACAGTCGTGGACAACTGTGCTTGCGCCTGTGTGACGGCGGCAGTGAGATACGACAAGGCCAGGGTCTCATCGGTCGAGCGATCGCCGATCTTGGGCTCCGGATGTGCCACGACGTAGTCTTCAACCTTCTTCTGGGCGTCGGCAACGTCTTGCGTGTACCCCTCTGCCAGGTCTGTCCAGTACGTCACGGCGGCGCTGGACTGACTGGTCTCCACTTCGAGCACGTGGTCGGTGTATGCCTTGATCGTCGAGTTCACCAGCTGCGTGGCGGTTCTGGCATCTGGCCACGACGCAGAGATGGTCAGCAACCGGTCTCCGGCAGAACCTGCGCCGACGCGGGAACGGACGTCGTTGAGGGTCACCACGTGCTGGTCGAGGGCGGCCTTCAGACCGGCACCTTCGGCCACGGACCTGACGAACACATCCGTGCGCAGCTGCTCGTTGATCATTCGTGTGGTGGCAGTGGCCGGCGTCTCGAATCCGTAAGCGCTGGTGTTCCCGAGCGGCGTTGTCGCCAGCAGTGGGTTCGTGGCAACGTTGAGAACACCCACCGATCGGTACTGTGCCGTGACGTGCCTCGCCTGCATCACGCCCACGCCGATGAGCAGCACAAGCGGCAGCAGGTAGAGCGGCCAGCGGCGAAAGAAGCTGTCTGCGACGCCGTACCAGAACCGCTTTCCGGTCGTCTTCGACCGGTCCGCCCGGGCAGTCACGATGAACTCGTCGTACGCCATACCCGACGCAGCCTACTCCCCGGTGGTTTCCGGTTTGTTTCGGATACGGCAAGATAAGTCGCAAGACCTATCGACCGCAGTTGGTCCCTCAGCGAACTGGATACGTGCTGGAGATCGACAGGGGCACCGATTCGCCTGGCCACCCGAACGAGCCCGACGAGCCCACACAGAGCACCCATCGACAGTCGAGACGCACTGCCGGCGTCGATCCTGAGAGGTACCTGGTTCGCCACCGCATCGACCGCCCGTTGCCACTGCCCGCTGACATCGGTGCCCGCGCCACTCGTGACCAGCACCTCAGTGTCGGCGACGTCGTACCTCAAGGAGTCCGCGTGAGCCCGATGACGACGAACCACCCAGAGGTAGCGGGCGAGGCGGGGAAAGAACACCAAGGCGTCGTGGGCATAGCGCTTTCCCAATCGGCCGGGTTCCTGGGCGGCACGGACGACCCATTCGAGGCCGATCCGCTGCACCCACAAGGGGGCCCGTCGACGACCCCCGACAATGAAGTCGAGGGTGCCCCCGACGCCGATCATCACCGGGGCACCGAGCCGGGTGCGGTAGGTCTCGATGAACCTCTCCTGCTTCGGGTTCCCCAACGCAACGCACAAGATGTCGGGATCGGCGGCAGCCAGTGAGGCCAGCAGCACCTCGTCGATCTGACCCACATCTTTGATGAACCCGCCGCTGTCGCCCGTGATACGAGCGCCCGGATAACGCTCGATGAGCAGCTCCGCTGCACGTTCGGCGGTTCCCGGCGCTGATCCGAACAAGTGGATCCGCCACCCGGCCGAAACGGAGCGCGCCGCGAGGGCCGGCACGAGGTCGGCTCCGGCGATCCGTTCGCGCAGCGCCATGTGCGCGGCCCGCGCTCCCCACACGATCGGCGCTCCGTCTGCGAGGCAGATGTCGGCGTTCTGCAACAGCTGATGCACGCCGTCGTCGGCCAGAGCGTTGACGAGGAAGTCGACGTTCACGGTCGCAATCTGGTGAGTGCGGCCGTGTCGCCGCCCGTCGGTGACGAGGCCACCGACAGCCGCAACGGTCTCGTCCATCGTGAGATCGTCGATCGGCACCCCAAACAGCAGCGCCGGTGGTCGCGGTGAGAACGCGCCAGTCATGTCGTCTCCACGTTTCGAGTCGTCCTCGTCCAGGTGACCGCGCTCGGCCGCGCCAGAACCCGCGACCAGAGCTTGAGCTTCCAGGCGATCATTTGCGGGGCATGCAGCAACGCTTTGTAGGTGCTGCGGGGCGCGTCGACGGATCGCAAACCTGCGGTCACATGGAGGACGATCACCGTCGCCGACAAGGCACTCGACAGCAGGTTCAGACGATCGATCCGCCGACCACGAATCGCCGTCATCGTCGCCGAGCCGACACCGCAGAGCATGTTGGCGGCAATGAGCACCGACAAGGGCGGCACGAGATGGTCGAAGATTGCGTCTGCGTGCGCGGCGCGCAGCTCACCTGGGCCCGAGATCAGCCGCCGCGCCAACGTAGGGATGTAGCGGCGCGCCATCTGCTGTCGTCCGAGCTCCCATCGCTCGTTCTGCGACGTCGCCGAGGTCAGGCTGTGCGGCATCTCCGCTTCGAGTACGGCTCCCGCCACGTACGCCACCCGTTGACCGTCGAGCAGGAGATCCATCTGAAACTCCATGTCTTCTGTCAGGTGCCCCGACCACCGGCGCCCCTTCATGACCTCTCTGTCGAACGCCATTCCGTTGCCGTACAGCCCGCACGAGGCCCCGATCGCCGATCGACCGAGCGGGCGCAGGTTGTGGCGGCAGGCCAGGGCAGCCGATCGCAGCGCCGCAGCAGTAGAACCATCGGCGTCGTGAACGCCGTAGTACGCCTGAGCCGCTCGCGCTCCCCCATCGAGGGCGGCCGCCATGTGTCGAAGGAAGTCGGTGTGCACCGTCGTATCGGCGTCGACGATCAGGACGGTGTCGAACGGTGTTCCGTCTGCTAGTAGCCGGTCGAGGAGCCAATTGAGCGCCGGACCCTTGCCGGGTGAAGCCATGTCGATGCGCACGTGCGCGTTGAAGCCGCTGCGGCGAACCACGTCGACCGTGCCGTCGGTGCAGTTGTCGGCCACGACGTGGACCTGGAACTGATCATGTGGATAGTCGAGAAGTCGAAAGCTGTCCATCGTCGTTCCGATCACTGCCTCCTCGTTGTGTGCCGGCACCAGGATCACGAATCGGCGGCGCGACGCGGTGGGGGGCACGTCGGTCGGCGACCGATCACCGCGCTTGTGCAGCGCTGCGGCCGTGAGCACGGCGAGGTACCCCGTGAGCGCGCCGACCGCGGACGTTCCAACGGTCAGTAAGGCCGAGATCGTCGCCGCGGTCCTTTTGATGAGAGCTCCCGTCCAAGATCGAAGGGCCAGATCGATACGCTACCGTCGCCTTGATGACGCGGAGAATCCCACAGGTGTGGAACCAGGCACGGGCAGTCGCGCGTGCCCGTTGGTACTTGCGCGACGCCGATGTCCTCGGGTCAAAGGTACGTCTGCAGGGAAAACCGCGCGTGATCAACCAAGGGCGAATGATGGTCGGTGAGAAGGTGAGGCTGGACTCGACCGCCGCGACGCTCGAACTGGTGACAGAGCCCACCGGGGTGCTCGATGTGGAAGAGCATGTCTTTCTCAACTTCGGTTGCAACATTGCCGCGACCAAGCTGATCCGCATCGGCGCCTATTCGCTGCTCGGCCCGTACTGCATGCTGATGGACAACTCGTATCACTGCATCGAACCCGAGCGCCGGCTCGAACGGCCGGAGTCCGAGGCGATCATCCTCGAGCCGAACGTATGGCTCGGCGCCCGCACCATCGTGCTGCCAGGTATCACCATCGGCGAAGGCGCGTGCGTCGGTGCAGGAAGCGTGGTGACCAAGGACGTTCCTCCGCGGACGTTCGTCGCCGGAGCGCCGGCTCGGACCATCCGGTCGCTCTGACGTCCCGTCGTGCGAGTTGCTACGGCACGGGGCTGGCGGCCACGAGGATGATCGAGATGTTGGCGATGGTGGTCGAGCCATCACCAGATTTGAACGTGATGCTGTTCGTGCCATCGCGGACCTGATCGAGCGGGATGGGGATCGACAAGCTGAACCAGCCGTACGTTTCGAATCCGACCGGCCAGGCGGTGTCGATGAACGAGTTGCCGTTGATGCTGATGGACGGAACCGTCTCGACGAACGAGTAGGTGTTCAACACGACCTGGGCTCCCGTCGGGGTCTGGTCGCGACGCACGCCCTTCACCTCGAGGGTGATCGGACCTGTTCCGATGTTGAAGCCCGCACGCCGGGTCAAGTCGTCGTGCGCTGTCATCTCACCAGGCACGCCGGGTTCGGGAACGTCGAAACCGAGATCGCGGTAGGTCTTGGGCCCGTCGAAGCCGAGGTTGTCCCACGTGAAGGTGTGGTTGAACTGGGTACCGCATTCGCAGGGCTCGATCGCTTTGCGGGCGTTGTAGTGCACGTCGTTCAACCAAACCAGACCCTTTTGAAGGGTCAGCCCGAGGTTGTCGGCAACCGCCAACTGCTTCAGGGTCGTCGAGCCGGCGTCCGTGCCCCACACTTCGAGATGGTCGACGTTGATGCGCACCTCGAAATGGTTCATCAACTTGGCCGAACCCTTGGTGACGCATCCTGGCCCGTCGAATTCTGGTTCGCTGTACACGCCACCTTTCATGACGAAGATCGTTCCGACGCCGGTCGAGCCACCGGGGCCCGAGGTGCAGCCGGCGAGGGAGAACCCGACCTCGTTGACCGCGCCCGGAGGGGTGCCGCCCGAGATGCGGACCCGCGCCCCGGGCACCGGCTTGTCGGTGATCAGGAACTCCGGCCAAGCACCGTGGCTTCCGTCGCTGTCGGCTGAAACATCGAAGGTCACTTTGCCCGTGCGATCAGTGAAGTCGAATGGCTGCTTCGGGTATGTGTCGAGGTTGGCCGCCATTCCGCCGTCGTTCAGGGTTTCGAACATCTGCCCGTCACAGATGCGCACGTCGTCGGGGACAAAGCTCGGCGCGGTCGTGCCGCAACCGGTCATCGAGATCTGAGAGATGTCGTCGAACATGCTCTGACCCGGGTTGATGTTGCCGACCCGCGACACGCCCCACAACACGGGGTCCAGATCGCCCGTGCGCGTCCCGCCACCGGCCGGCGCATCGAACGTCTCGCAAAATGCAGCGTCCGCGATCCCACACGCCGCGCCACCGTTGGCCGACGGCGTCTGTGGAGGCGAGCCGTCGGTGGACTCAGGATCGGGTTCACTCGGGATCGTAGATGCCTCGGTCGGCACGCTCGACGGTGTGGTGCCCGGTTCCGCGGTCGACGCGACCGCCGGCGCCGTGCTCGCTGCGGCGGTCGACACCGACTGGCGATCGAGAACCGAGACATCCGACGATGAGCTGCATGCCGTGCCGACCAGCAGCCATGCGACGAGTGCAGCCGAGCGGGCGCGAGTGCCCGAACGATCCACGCGGTACCCACGACGCCACGGCACCCGAGCCGGTTCCCGATCCAACGGCACGAGCGCAATCTTGGCAGATGCCGGCCACACACCATTGGCGGCCAGAGTTCGCCGAATGCGAAACGGGAAGGACGGGAACTTGTAAAGTAACGGTCACAAACGTCAAGGTCTTGAAATGTTGGCGACGATCCCTGAGAGGTGTCCTGCAATGCTCCGATCGAGACTCAGCCTCGTGCTGGTTCCAATGCTCGCCCTCGGCATCTCCGTCGCCGACGCCGCCGCTGCACCGTTGCGCATCAGTGACGTTTTTTCCGTCCAACCGTCACGTGTGCTCGACAC
Organism: Ilumatobacteraceae bacterium; assembly: GCA_036262105.1. Taxonomy (GTDB): domain Bacteria; phylum Actinomycetota; class Acidimicrobiia; order Acidimicrobiales; family Ilumatobacteraceae; genus JAENVT01. Next base: position 12 of record DATAJN010000099.1, on the reverse strand, counting down.
CAGGAGCGGTCT